>NZ_JBFUGA010000027.1:0-55253 GCF_056403155.1 Methylobacterium sp. P3_A11 | reverse complement strand
GCCTACAACTTCGCCCGGCGGCTCAAGACCCTACGCGGCCTCACGCCATACGAAGCGACCTGCCGAGCCTGGGCAGACGACCCAGGCCGGTTCAGATACGACCCAACCCATCTCACCTCGGGACTGAACACCTAGCGTGCGCTTGCGCCCTCTTGAAGAGGCAGCCGACCCGGCCATGCGGCATGTTCACCGATTGAGGTAGCGCCGGAACGCCAAGGGCAGCGCTATGCTTGATGCACTGCCAGGCATGGGAGGGTTCGATGAAGGTATTTCAGGTCCGCCAGGGTGCAACAGGCGCAATCCTCTGGACAGGTTCGGCCGCCGACCCGATTGCCGCCCTGGACGCCATGGCGCACGAAGCCGGCTACTACGATCACTCCGACATCCCAGACCACCTGCGAGCAGGCGGACTGCAAGCGGAAGAGGTCCGGGTTTAGGAGTTAGGCTCCGGTCCGGACCCCGTTGCGGAAGTCCGCATCTTGCGCACCACTCACTCCAAATGGATGTCGCCCGGTCACGCTTCTGGTTGAGACGGTATCAATCCGAGCGGCGTTGTAGGGCATCGTTCTCGTGGAGTGGCTCAATGGCTGACGCCTTCGCGCCGCGGCGTGCCGTGCTGATTGTTGAGGACGATCCCGTGCAGCTGATGGAAGCGGCTGCGGCGTTGAGGGATGCGGGGTACGAGGTCGTCGAGGCTCTGACCGTCGAGACCGCTCAGGCCCATCTGGCGTCCCGTTCCGAGCTTGTGGCCATGGTTGCGGACGTGGATCTCGCTGGCGAGCCCCTGAGTGGCTTCACGCTGGCCAAAGCCGTCGCGGCGCGCTGGCCCGAACTCGCTATCCTGATCGTGTCGGGAGTGGAGTGGCCGGGCGAGCAGCAGATGCCCATGGGAGCGCGATTCCTGCGCAAGCCGTTCGCGCTCGAAGGGCTTGCCGACGCCCTTCATACCCTGCTGACGGCGCGAGGGATCGGCTCGTGAACCGACCCCTCGCCACGGCCTAATCCGTGAGGACGGCGATGAGTGAGAACGATGTGGCGAGCACGAACGTGCCCGCCACGAGTGACGAGATCAGCAGCATGGGAAACCTTGAGAGTGCCGAATGGCTATGCTCCCCTAATGCCCGATAGTCCCGTCCAGTTGCGGTCCTGACGTGCATATCCGCCCAGCGCCCGGGACCCTTCTCGAACAAGACGGGGATGCAGGGCTGTCAATCAGCGCTGCTGTCCCCCGCGTCGGCGTCGCTAACGTCCAGCAGCCAATCGGGCACACCAGGGATCACCTCCCCCGCGACCTCACCGGCGGTCTTGAGGGCTCGGTCCACTTTGGCTTCCGTGAACTCACCCCGCACCTCGGCAAACAGCTCACGCGCCAATCGGTCGAGTTCCTCATCCGATAGTGTCTGGCCGTTCCGGTCTGGCTCATCCGTCATAGGCGCCCCCTTGCCGAGCACCGGCCGCTCGGCCACGCCCCGATCCGTTCACGGGGCGGGGGAGCGTCCGATCTCACCAGCGGTGGGCCGATACGCAAAGTGGCCCATAACCATGGTGCCTGGGGCCGGTTAGGCGACCGTCACCCACGTCGGGCCGGAACTGTCCCAGGCTGGCGCTAAAGCGACCTGCCGTGAGGCCGAGGCAGCCCTTCTGCAGCGTCAGTCCACCCCGCATTCGAGCAGATAGCGCCGGCGCTGCTCGGAATTCTCCCGGGCTTCGTCTTGCCAGCTCGCCTCGGGCGGGTCTGGGTCGGCCTTCCCGGGTCGCTGGCCGGGCAAATACAGGCTGCGGGGGTCGCCGGATAACGCGCCTGTCGTCTCGGGGTCTTGGCTACAATCACGCGCCGGCTGCTCGGCCAGAGCAAGTGTGGATCCCGCACACACGACTATGGCCACGGCGAACGCGAGCAACTTTCTCATGGGGATCCTGATGGCCCAAGTCCGGCGCACGTATCGCGCCGCTGGTCGGGCCGGACGGCTTAATCGCGGCTTGCGAAAACGGCCACGGCTGCATCGGCACGGCAGACATGCGTGCTCAGGCCTGCGACGGATTTTCGATTCGGTCGGCCTCACAATGCGCTGCGGAGAACATCCCACAGCGGCCGAACGCATGCCTACCGACCAGTTGAGCGTCGGCTAGCCTGCGCGCTTAGATGCGATCTCGCTCGCCCCGATTGGCGACGCTCTCAACCGCGCGGGCTTCAATGGGCTGTGCGAGTGGAGGCGACAACAAGCTCCGAACCGTGAGCGTGCCGCTCCGGCGCAACCCGGGCTTCCCGCGGGGCAAAACCGGATTTGTTATACGCTCTAAAGTCCTGATTTTGCTGGTAAATTGGTGAGCGCGCTGGGACTCGAACCCAGGACCTACAGATTAAAAGTCCGTTGCTCTACCAGCTGAGCTACGCGCTCGCGTCCCGGGCCGCTCGCTGCGGCGCGTCCGAGACGGCGGGTCCGCAATAGGTGAGCGGGCTCGGGGGGTCAACATGACGGCGGGGACAACCCTCAGGCGGTGTCGCCACGGCTCCGCTCCACGATGCCGCGGGCCTCGTTGAAGGCGGCATCGGCGTCGAGTTCCGTCGTGTCGAGCCGGACCGCATCGTCGGCCATGCGCAGGGGAGCGGCACTCCGGGAGGCGTCCCGGGCATCGCGGGCCTCGATGTCGGCCAGGATCGCCGCGAAGGTCGCCGCCTCGCCGCGGCCGGCCAGCTCCCGGTGCCGGCGACGGGCGCGCTCCTCCGAGGACGCGGTGATGAACAGCTTCACCGGGGCATCGGGACAGACCACGGTGCCGATGTCGCGCCCGTCGAGGACGGCACCCTGCGGATCGGCGGCGAACCGGCGCTGCCATGCGAGCAGGCCGGCGCGGACGTCCGGGACCGCCGAGACGCGCGAGGCCGCCTCGCCCATCGCCCGCTCGCGCAGGCGTGGATCGTCGAGCCTGCCGGCGTCGAGGGCCTGGGCGGCCCGCGCCGCAGCCGCGCAATCCTCCAGCGACACCCCCGCATCGATCAGGGTCAGGGCGACGGCCCGGTAGAGCAGGCCGGTGTCCAGATGGGGCAGGCCGTAATGTTCGGCCAACCGCTTGGCCAGCGTGCCCTTGCCGGATGCGGCCGGGCCGTCGATCGCGATGAGGAGCGGCATGCGGATCACGCCCCGATCCGGCCGCCGAGGGCCTGCATGGTCGGAAGGAAACTCGGGAAGCTCGTGGCGATCATCGCACCGTCATCCACCGTGACCGGGTTCCGGGTGGCGAGCCCCATCACCAGGAACGCCATGGCGATGCGGTGATCGAGATGGGTCGCGACAGTCCCACCCCCCGGCGCCGCTGTGCCATCACCCTCGACGACCAAGTCGTCGCCCTCGACCGTGTGGCGGACACCGTTGGCGGCGAGCCCCGACGCCACGGCCGCGAGGCGGTCCGATTCCTTGACCCGCAGTTCGTGCAGACCGTTCATCCGGGTCCGGCCCTCCGCGAAGCTCGCCGCCACCGCCAGGACGGGATACTCGTCGATCATCGACGGCGCCCGCTCGGCCGGGACGTCGACGCCCGTGAGGCGGCTCGCGCGGACACGCAGGTCCGCGACGGTCTCGCCGCCCTCCTCCCGTTCGGCCAAGCGCTCGATCTGCGCGCCCATTTCCAGCAGCGTCGTGATCAGCCCGGTGCGCAGCGGGTTCATCATGACGCCTTCGATCACCACGTCGGAGCCGGGGACGATCAGCGCGGCCACCAGCGGGAAGGCCGCCGAGGACGGATCGGCCGGAACCACTACGTCGGTGCCGCGCAGCGTCGGCTGGCCGGTGAGCGCGATCCTGCGGCCGTGCCCGCCGGGTCCATGCGGCTCGACGCTGACCGCGGCGCCGAACAGGCGCAACATTCGCTCGGTGTGGTCGCGGGTCGCCGCCGTCTCGATCACCGTGGTGGTGCCGGGGGCGTTGAGACCGGCAAGCAGCACCGCGGACTTGATCTGCGCCGAGGCCGCCGGCGTTTCGTAGGTGATCGGGATCGCCTCCTTGAGGCCCCGCAGGGTCAGGGGAACCCGTCCACCCGGTGCCTCAGCGAGGACCTGCGTGCCCATTCGGGTGAGCGGGTCTAGGATGCGGCGCATCGGCCGCGAGCGCAGGGAGGCGTCGCCGTCGAAGGTCGCGGTCACCGGCTGGCCGCCGACCACCCCCATCATCAGACGGGAGCCGGTGCCGGCATTGCCGAAATCCAAAACCGCGGCCGGGTCGCTGAGACCACCGATGCCGACGCCTTGGACCCGCCAGCGCCCGGCGCCGRGGCGCTCGACCCCGGCACCGAGCGCCTTCGCGGCGGCGGCGGTGCGCAGGACGTCGTCGCCCTCGAGTAGGCCCTCGACCCGGGTTTCCCCCTGGCTGAGGAGGCCGAGGATCATCGCCCGGTGCGAGATCGACTTGTCGCCCGGCGGGCGCAGGCGCCCCCGCAGGGACGTGCCGGGCACGGCGGTGAGGGGCTCGGGACTCGAATCGTGCGACACGGGGCGTCCGTTCGGGCTCTTGCGGGTTGGCCTGGATCCGGCGCGCCGGGCGGCTATGCCGCGGCGTTGCAATCGGACGGTGAAATCGCCGCGCGGTTAACACGGGCACCGATCGGCGTCATCCGTTCGATCTCACGGACGCCCGCGGACCACACCGCCGCGCAGCGCCTCGCACCGGCTCGATTGACAGGGGCGGCCACCCCGACTAACGGGGCCGCTCCCCCGAGACAGTACTGACGACGAGGTGTCCGCCCGTGGCCCGACCGGAACTTGGCTTGAAGCGCCAGTGCATGAGCTGCGGCGCGAAGTTCTACGACCTTGCCCGCGACCCCGCCGTCTGCCCGAAATGCGGGGCGGTCTATCAGGCGGTGGCCACCTCCAGTCGCGCAGCGCCACCGGCGCTGTCGCGGGCGCCGGTGAACACCGATGACGAGGACGAGACGGACGAGAAGGGTCCGGAGATGGTCTCCCTCGACGAGGTGGAAGCCGCTGAGGACGAGGCGGACCCGACGCCCGAGGACGAGTCGGTCGAGGACGGAGATTCCACCGAGGACGATACCTTCCTCGAGGAGGAAGATGCCGGCGACGACGATGTCTCGGACCTGATCGACGGCGACATCGAGAACGACGAAGAGAGTTGAGGCGGCTCCGGCCGCCTCCCCCGACGAAACCCCGAACATCGCGAAAAAAAGGGGTTGAGTCCGCGGCGCGAGCCGCCTATAGAACCGGCCTCGCCGGACGCAAGTCGGACCGGCGAGACCCCCGCGGGACCCAAACCGCGGTGGACATAGTGGGGCCTTAGCTCAGCTGGGAGAGCGCTTCCATGGCATGGAAGAGGTCATCGGTTCGATCCCGTTAGGCTCCACCATTTTTATCTCGGCGCGATGCGGCTATGCAGGCCTTCCGCGCTTGAGTTCGAAGACGCGAACCCTCAAACTTGCCCGATCCATGCGAACCGAATCCGGTAAGCGCGTGGATCCCTTAGCGACTGAGGTGCGCGAGGGGTAGCGCGGTCGTGTACTTCACCTGCCCCAGCGCGAAGCTTGAGCGGATGTTGGCCACCCCGGGGATGCGCGTGAGGTGGTCGAGGACGAGCTTCTGGTACTGGCCGAGATCTTCCACCACGACGCGCAGCATGTAGTCGGCCTCGCCGCTCATCAGATAGCACTCCATCACCTCCGGGCGGCTGCGCACGGCCTCGTCGAAAGCGCGAAGCGCGACCTGTGTCTGCTTCTCCAGCGAAACGTGGACGAACACGTTCACTGCGAGCCCCACGCTGAGGGGATCGACCACCGCGACGCAGCCCCGGATGATGCCGGCCTCCTTCAGGTCGTTGACGCGACGCCAGCACGGTGAGGTGGACAGACCCACCCGCTCCGCGAGCTCCGCGATGCTGATCTCGCTGTCCTGTTGCAGGCATTCGAGGATGCGCAGGCTAGCGGCATCGAGCTGGGTTTGGCGCACGGGCATTGGCCGACCTCCGGGTCTGCGCTGGCCGCGTCCGGCGCCGATCGCGGCATCAGGAGAGGCCTCGGAGGGCGTCGAGCGGCATGATTTGCCTCCTACAACCCATTATGCGGATGATCAATCCGACAAATCGCGTCACAGAGCAAATGTCCGGCATGTCCCGCCGCTCTGATAGCCGTATCATCCGGATCAAACAGGGAGGCCGCGCCGATGAATGCCATACCGCCGAAAGCCACCATCGCGCGGTCCGCTGAGGTCGACCATGATCCGGCGGAAACCCAGGACTGGCTCGCGGCGCTGGAATCCCTGTTCCGCACCGAGGGCGCTGCCCGGGCGCGCTTCATCCTCGACCGTCTTGAGCGCCGCTCGAAGGAGATCGGCATCCTCGACGAGGCCCTGCCCTACTCGCCCTATCGGAACACGATCGCGCTGGAGAAGCAGCCGCGCTACCCGGGCGATCTCGACATCGAGGAACGCCTGACCTCGATCATGCGCTGGAACGCGCTGGCCATGGTGGTGCGCGCCAACATGGCCTACGGCGAACTCGGCGGCCACGTGGCGAGCTACGCCTCGGCGGCGGAACTGTTCGAGGTCGGGTTCAACCATTTCTTCAAGGGCGGCGCGGACGGCGACCTCGTCTATTTCCAGCCGCACTCGGCGCCCGGCGTCTATGCCCGGGCCTTCCTGGAAGGGCGCCTCTCCGAGGAGCAGCTGAAACACTATCGCCAGGAGATCGCCGGCGACGGCCTCTGCTCCTATCCGCACCCCTGGCTGATGCCGGATTTCTGGCAGGTCCCGACCGGATCCATGGGCATCGGTCCGATCCACGCGGTCTATCAGGCGCGCTTCATGCGCTACCTCGCCGATCGCGGCCTCGCCGACACCGGCGGCCGGCACGTCTGGGGCGTGTTCGGCGACGGCGAGATGGACGAGCCGGAATCGATCGGCGGCCTCGCCCTCGCGGCCCGCGAGACCCTCGATAACCTCACCTTCGTCATCAACTGCAACCTGCAGCGGCTGGACGGGCCGGTGCGCGGCAACGGCCAGATCATCCAGGAGCTGGAGAGCCTGTTCCGGGGCGCGGGCTGGAACGTCATCAAGGTGCTGTGGGGCTCGGAGTGGGACGGGATCTTCGCCCGCGACACCAACCATGCCCTGCTGCGCCGCTTCGCCGACACCGTCGACGGCAAGTACCAGACGCTGGGCGCCAAGGACGGTGCCTACAACCTTGCGCACTTCTTCGGCGAGGATCCGGAGGTGCGCGAGCTCGTCGCCCACATGTCGGACGCCGACGTGGATCGCCTCAAGCGCGGCGGCCACGATTTCCGCAAGCTCTACGCCGCCTTCGCGGCCGCCAAGGCCACCAAGGGCCGCCCGACCGTGATCCTGGCCAAGACCAAGAAGGGCTACGGCATGGGCGGCGCGGGCGAGTCGCGCATGACCGCCCACCAGGCCAAGAAGCTCGACGTGGACGCGCTCCGCGCCTTCCGCGACCGGTTCGCCCTGCCGCTGTCGGATGCCCAGGTCGAGGGCTTGGCCTTCTACAAGCCGGCCGAGGACGGGGCCGAGATGCGCTACCTGCGCGAACGCCGCGAGATGCTCGGCGGCGTGCTTCCGGCCCGCCGCCGCACCGCGCCGACCGTCACGGTGCCGGCGCTCTCGACCTATGCTGGGTTCGCTTTGGAGGCGGGCGGCAAGGAGATGTCGACCACCACCGCGGTGGTGCGCCTGTTCGGCAATCTCCTGAAGCACAAGGATCTGGGACCGCGCATCGTCCCGATCGTCGCTGACGAGGCCCGGACCTTCGGCATGGCCAACCTGTTCCGGCAGGTTGGGATCTATGCGCCGCAGGGGCAGCTCTACGAGCCGGAGGATGCCGGTTCGATGCTCTACTACCGCGAGGCGCGGGACGGGCAGCTCTTGGAAGAGGGCATCACCGAGGCCGGGGCGATCTCGTCCTGGACGGCGGCGGCCACGTCCTACAGCGTCCACGGCCTGTCGATGCTGCCGTTCTACATCTACTACTCGATGTTCGGCTTCCAGCGGGTCGGCGACCTGATCTGGGCGGCGGCGGACCAGCGCGCCCGAGGCTTCCTGATCGGCGCCACTGCGGGTCGCACGACCCTCGGGGGCGAGGGCCTGCAGCACCAGGACGGGTCGAGCCACATGCAGGCGGCCGCGATCCCGAACTGCCGGGCCTACGATCCGGCCTTCGCGTACGAGATGGCGGTGATCGTCGACCGGGGCGCCCGGGCGATGATGGAGGAGGACCAGGACGCCTTCTACTACCTCACCGCGATGAACGAGAACTACGCGCAGCCTTCCATGCCGCAGGGGGCGGAAGCCGGCATCCTGAAGGGCATGTATCGCCTGTCCGGGCCGGAGGGCGGAGCGGGAGCCGTGCGGCTCCTCGGGTCCGGCGCGATCCTGCCGGAGGTGATCGCGGCGGCGAAGTTGCTGAGGCAGGACTGGGGCGTCGCGGCCGAGGTGTTCAGCGTGACGAGCTTCAGCGAGCTGGCCCGCGACGCCCGCGAGGCCGAGCGGCAGGCGATGCTCAACCCGGAGGCCGAGGCGCCGGTGAGCCACGTGGCGGCGCTGCTGCCGGGCGCGGCCCCGATCGTGGCGGCGAGCGACTACGTCAGGGCCTATCCGCAACTGATCGCCTCCTATGTCGGCGCCCGCTTCGTCGCCCTCGGCACCGACGGGTTCGGGCGCAGCGACACCCGCAACGCGCTCCGCCGATTCTTCGAGGTCGACCGGCAGCACGTGGTCATCGCCGCCCTGCACGCCCTGGCCGAGACCGGATCGGTGCCGCGCGCCACCGTGGCCGAGGCGATCCGCCGATACGGCATCGCGGCGGACGCGCCGGCGCCCTGGACCGTCTGAGGCTCGGCGCGTGCCGATCGGCGCTTTTCCATCCCACCCTCCGAACGCCCGACCTACGGAAATCCGCCCGCATGAGCGCCGCGCTGCAGATCGCCCTGCCGGATATCGGCGACTACCGGGACGTGCCGGTCATCGAGCTTCTGGTGAAGCCGGGCGACCGCCTCGCGGTGGACGACCTGATCCTCAGCATCGAATCCGACAAGGCCACCATGGAGGTCCCCTCCCCGGTCGCGGGGATCGTGCGCGAGCTGCTGGTCTCGGTCGGCACGAAGGTGTCCGAAGGGACGCCGATCCTCACGGTAGAGCCGGCGGAGGGCGGCGGAACTGCACCGACGCCGGACGCAGCACCCGCAGCCGCGGCCTCGTCGACCTCCGAGCGGAGCGCGGTTCCCCTCTCCCGTGCGGGAGAGGGACAGGGTGAGGGATCAGGGTCTTCCGGAGAGGGCACATCCCTCACCCCAACCCTCTCCCGCACGGTAGAGGGAGTTCGCCCCACCCTGCCGAACTCGACAAACTCCGATCCGATCCAGGCAGCACGGGGCGAGGTGCATGCCAGCCCGTCTGTCCGCCAGCTCGCCCGCGAACTCGGCGTTGGGCTGGAGCGTATCGCCGCCACCGGACCGAAGGGGCGGATCCTGCGCGAGGACGTGCACGCCTTCGTCAAGGCGGCCCTGGGCGCGCCGGCCCCGGCGCCCGTCGCCGCCTCCGGGATCGGCGCTGGCCTGCCGCCCTGGCCGGAGGTGGATTTCGCGAAATACGGCCCGGTCCGGCGCGAGCCGCTCTCGCGCATCCAGAGCCTGTCGGGGGCCAACCTCAGTCGCAACTGGCTGACGATCCCCCACGTCACCAACTTCGACCGGGCCGACGTCACCGAGATCGAATCGTTTCGCGTCGGGCTCAACAAGGAGACGCGCACACCGCCCGCGAGGGTCACGATGGTGGCGTTCCTGATCAAGGCCGCGGCCTCGGCGCTGCGCGCCTATCCGCGGTTCAACGCCTCCCTCGCGGGGGGCGATCTCGTCCTCAAGGACTATGTCCATGTCGGCTTCGCCGTGGACACGCCGAAGGGCCTGATGGTCCCGGTGGTGCGCGATTGCGACCGCAAGGGCCTCATCGAGATCGCCACCGAAATGGCCGCCCTGGCCGAGAAGGCGCGGGCCGGGACCCTCCCGGGCTCCGACATGCAGGGCGGCTGCTTCTCGGTGTCGTCACTGGGCGGCATCGGCGGCGACGGTTTCACGCCGATCATCAACGCGCCGGAGGTCGCCATCCTCGGCGCGACGCGCTCGCGCATGGAGCCGGTCTGGGACGGCACGGCATTCCAGCCGCGTCTCATCCTGCCCCTGAGTCTGTCGTGGGACCACCGCGTGGTGGACGGTGTCGCCGCCGCCCGCTTCCTCGGTCACGTGGCGTCGGTCCTCTCGGACCTGCGCCGCGCCCTCCTTTAACGGTCCGCGCCATGACAGACACCCTCGACATCCGCGTCCCGGACCTCGGGGATTACGCCGACGTCCCCGTCATCGAGATCCCGGTCGCCCCCGGCCAGCCGGTCGCCAAGGACCAGACCCTGCTGGTGGTCGAATCCGACAAGGCGACCCTGGATATCCCGTCCCCGGCGGCCGGGCGCCTCGTCGAGATGCTGGTCGGCCTCGGCGACACCGTCTCGGCCGGCACCCTCGTCGCGCGGCTGGCCGTCGAGTCGCCGGGTGCGCGGGCGGAAGCCGCACCGGCGCCGACACCGACGCCACGGAGCACCGACGCCGACGCGGCCTGCGACGTGCTCGTGATAGGCGGCGGTCCCGGCGGCTATTCTGCGGCCTTTCGGGCGGCCGATCTCGGGCAACGGGTCACGCTGGTGGAGCGCGACGCGACTCTGGGCGGGGTCTGCCTCAACGTCGGCTGCATCCCGTCGAAGGCGCTGCTCCACGTAGCGGCCGTAACCGAGGAGGCTGTACGGCTCGCCGCGCACGGGATCACCTTCGGCCCTCCGACCGTCGATCTGGAGCGGCTGCGGTCGTTCAAGGCCGGAACCATCCGCCGCCTGACCGACGGGCTCGCCCAGATGGCGCGCCAGCGCAAGGTCGAGGTTCTGCGCGGCACCGCGCGCTTTGACGGACCCGAAACGGCCTCGGTGGCGCTCCACGATGGCGGCACGCGCACCATCGCCTTCGCGAGCGCCATCGTGGCCGCGGGATCGTCGCCGGTGGCGCTGCCGATGCTGCCGGAGCACCCGCGCATCGTGAACTCGACGGGGGCGCTGGAACTGCCATTCGTCCCGCGCCGGATGCTGGTGATCGGCGGCGGCATCATCGGCCTGGAGATGGCGACGGTCTACAGCGCGCTGGGCGCCCGGGTCGACGTGATCGAACGGCTGCCGAACCTGCTGGAGGGCGTCGACCGGGATCTTGTGGCGGTCTGGACGAAGCGTAACGGGCACCGCTTCGACCGCGTCCTGACCGGCACCGAGGTCGTGGCCGCCCGAGCCACCCCGGACGGCATCGCCGTCACCGTGGCGGCCGAGGCGGAGCCGCAGATCTACGACCTCGTGCTCCAGGCGGCGGGTCGACGCCCGAACGGTAACGTCCTCGGCCTCGATGCCGCCGGCGTCTCGGTGGAGCGGGGCTTCGTGCCGGTGGATGGGCAGATGCGCACGAACGTTCCGCACATCTTCGCCATCGGCGACATCGTCGGACAACCGATGCTGGCCCACAAGGCGGTGCACCAGGGTCATGTCGCCGCCGAGGTGGCCGCCGGCCACAAGGCCGGCTTCGACGCCGCGGTGATCCCGTCGGTCGCCTATACCGATCCGGAGATCGCCTGGGTCGGCATCACCGAGACGGCCGCCAAGGCGGCGGGCCAGGCCGTCGAGGTGGCGCGATTTCCCTGGGCGGCATCGGGCCGGGCCATCGCCAACGGCGCCGATTACGGCCTGACCAAGCTGCTGTTTGACGCTAGGACGAAGCGCATCGTCGGCGGCGCCATCGTCGGGCCGAGCGCGGGCGACATGATCGGAGAGGTCGCGCTCGCGATCGAGATGGGGGCCGATGCCACCGATATCGGCCGCACGATCCATCCCCACCCGACCTTGGGCGAGACCATCGGGCTGGCCGCCGAGGCCGGCCTCGGCCTCTGCACCGATCTGCCCCCGGTGGCGCGGCGCTGACGGGCTTCCGTCGAAGGCTCCCGCGAACGGCGCGGCTCGACGGAGCGACGATTCTTATATAGATCCTGCCTGACGCGACCGGGTCGGCAGGATTCGCCCTGGTCATGGCGTTCTGCCGGGCCTCGACGCTTCGGCATGCGGCGACAATCTGGTGTTTCATCTGGGAGAACGACCCCCGAGATGCTCTGGCGCACCGGAAAGTCTTGCTGCGATGGCATTTTCACTTCGCTATTGCTGGTTTGGAGATGGGCGACGCCGTCGTGCGACGTGTCTCACCCCGCCGGATCGGCCGACGGGCGATGGCCGCGCTGCCTGGCCGTGCTTGGACTGGGACTGGTGCCGGTGATCGCGCCTCCGAGCTGGGCGCTCGATTCATCGGCGCCGGCGGAGCCGGCCGATCTGCGCGTCCTCCAGGACAATCCGCAGGCGATGATCGCGGCGCTGCGGAGCCGCATACTGGCCGCGCACAGCGCGACGCTCGCGCTCGAAGGTTGGTGCGCCGACTACAAGTTGGCCGGGGAGCCCCGTCTCGTCGCGGAGCGCATACCCATCGTCGACAAGCCTCTGACCCCGGCGCAGCGCGCGCGCCTGGCGATCGGACCGGACGAACCGGTGCGCTATCGCCGGGTCCGCCTCGCCTGCGGGGACCGGGTCCTGTCGGAGGCCGACAACTGGTATGTGCCGGCCCGCCTCACGCCGGAGATGAACGCGACCCTGGACGGCACCCGCACCCCGTTCGGCCGGGTCGTGCGCCCGCTGGCCCCGGTGCGCAGCACCATCGACGTGCGCGCGCCGGTCCAGCAGGCGGATCCGGGTCCCAACGACCCGCTCTTCGAGGTCGATGCGGTGCTCTCGACAGGCGCCGGCCAACCCTTCTGCGAGGTGATCGAGACATACCTGGGCGGCGCGCTGCCCCGGGCCTCGCGGTAAGACCACGTTCGGATGCTGAGTGAGGAGGAACAGGGATGGGTTCGAGGCTGCGTCGCACGATGTTGGCACTGCTCGCGACGGGCACGGCCTGCGGCCCGGCTCTGGGGGCCGATCCGGCCGGGCTCTGGCTGACGGAGACCGGAAGCTCCCGCGTCCGCGTCATCCCCTGCGGGGGCGGCTTCTGCGGTACGATCGTGAGTGCGCCCGGAAAGGGGCTCGACGCCAAGAATCCGGATCCGGCGCTGCGCAGCCGCAGCGTCGTGGGCGTGCAGATCCTCGACGCACGCCAGCCCGACGGCGGCGGCTTCTCGGGCTCCCTCTACAACCCGAATGACGGCAAGACCTATTCCGGGTCCCTGAAGCTCACGGGTCCCAACGCGCTCGAGGTCTCAGGGTGCGTGATGAGCGTCTTCTGCAAGCGGCAGACCTGGACGCGCGTGCACTGACGGGTCGAACGCCGCCTCGCTCTTGCCACCATCGCGCCGGCCGCTGCGCAGGGCGTCAAGAGGCCGGTCGCTCCGGCGCCGGCCGCGGCGGGTGTGATGAGCCAGCGGGGCGACACCACCGGCAACGATGCCGCGGTCACCGACGCGCCGACCGGCCGGGCGGCCGATACGACCTCCGACAATTCGGCCGCCGCCGGCAACGCCAACCAGCCGTCACGGGTGGCCCCACAGGGCGGCGGGGGCGGCGGCAAAACGTGAAGCCGGGCGCGACGGGACCTCACCGGTCCCGTCGGTCACCATCGGGCCGCACCGGAGAGGATGCGGCCGTCCGCTTCGCGGGGTGACTTAGGCGGCGTCGGTCAGAGCCTGGGCGATGGCATCGAGGGCAGCCTCGGCTCCGGCGCCGTTCGGGCCACCGGCCTGGGCCATGTCGCGGCGGCCGCCGCCGCCCTTGCCCCCGAGCGCGCCGGCACCGGCCCGGACCAGCCCGACGGCGTCGTAGCGACCGGTCAGGTCGTCGGTCACGCCCACGACGAGGCCCGCCTTGCCGTCCGGCGCCACGCCGACCACCGCCACGATACCGGAACCCAGGCGCTTCTTCTCCTCGTCGACGATCGGCTTGAGGTCGCGCATGTCGAGCCCCTCGATCACCGAGCGTCGGAACGCCACTCCCCCGACCTCGATCTGCTGAGCCCCGGAACCCGGGCCGCCCTCACCGCCCATGGCGAGCTTGCGGCGCGTCTCAGCCAGCTCGCGCTCCAGGCGCCGCCGATCCTCCATCAGCGCCGTGAGCCTGTCGGGCGCCTCCGAGACAGGCGCCTTGAGGATGCCGGCCAGCGCCGCCAGGGTGCGGGCCTCCTCGGCGCGGTGGCGGCGGGCCGCGTCGGCCGTCAGCGCCTCGATCCGGCGGACACCCGCGCCGACGGCGCTCTCTCCCACGACGGTGATCGCGCCGATATCGCCGGTCCGCGCGGCGTGAGTGCCGCCGCAGAGTTCCACCGAGAAGTTCTTTGGCCGCCCCTGTCCGGTGTTGGACCCGACCGGCAGGCCCATCGAGACCACCCGGACCTCGTCGCCGTACTTCTCGCCGAAGAGCGCCCGGGCGCCGGACGCGATGGCATCGTCAACCGCCATCAGCTTGGTCACCACGGGTGCGTTCTGCAGCAGCACCGCGTTGGCGATATCCTCGACCCGGGCGAGTTCGTCGGCCTCGATCGGCTTCGGATGGCTGATGTCGAAGCGCAGGCGGTCCGGGCTCACCAGCGAACCCTTCTGGGCGACGTGGTCGCCCAGAACCTGCCGCAGGGCCTCGTGCAGGAGGTGGGTTGCGGAGTGGTTCGCCCGGATCGCCCGGCGACGGGCGTGGTCGACCCTCAGCTCCACGGGCTGTTCGAGACTCAAGCGCCCCTCTTCCACGGTGACGTGGTGGACGAACAGGTCGCCGAGCTTCTTCTGGGTGTCGGTCACCCGCGCCCGAACGCCCGGCGCGAGGATGAGTCCGGCATCGCCGACCTGTCCGCCCGACTCGGCGTAGAACGGCGTCTGGTTGACCAGGATCAGTCCGGTCTGGCCAGCGTCCAGGCCGTTGACCTCGGCGCCGTCATGCAGGAGCGCCGTGACGATCCCCTCGGCGGTCTCGGTCTCGTAGCCCAGGAACTCGGTGGCGCCGACGCGCTCGCGCAAACCGAACCACACCGTCTCGGTGGCCGCGTCGCCGGAGCCCTTCCAGGCCTCGCGGGCGGCCTGCTTCTGGCGCTGCATCGCCGCCGCGAAAGCGTCCGTATCGACGCCGATTCCCCGGGCCTTGAGGGCGTCCTGGGTCAGGTCGAGGGGGAAGCCGTAGGTGTCGTAGAGCGTGAACGCGGTCTCGCCGGAGAGCTTGTCGCCCGCCTGAAGGTCGCGGCTCTCGGAGTCGAGGATCGACAGGCCGCGCTCGAGGGTTCGCCGGAACCGGGTCTCCTCCAGCTTCAGGGTCTCGCCGATCAGGCTCTCGGCCCGCATCAGTTCCGGATAGGCCTGCCCCATCTCGCGCACGAGCGTCGGCACGAGGCGGTACATCGTGGGCTCCCGCGCGCCCAGGATCTCGGCATGACGCATGGCGCGGCGCATGATCCGGCGCAGCACGTAGCCGCGACCCTCGTTGCCCGGCAGCACGCCGTCCGCCACCAGGAACGACGCGGCGCGCAGGTGATCGGCGATCACCCGGTAGGAGGCCATGGTGGCGGGCTCCGGCGCCCGCGAGACGGCGTGCGCCACCGCATCGATCAGGGCGCGGAACAGATCGGTGTCATAGTTCGAATGGACACCCTGGAGGATCGCCGCCATGCGCTCCAGGCCCATGCCGGTGTCGATCGACGGCCGCGGCAGCGGGTTGCGGGCACCCGGCTCCAGCTGCTCGTACTGCATGAACACGAGGTTCCAGAATTCCAGGAACCGGTCGCCGTCCTCGTCGGGAGAGCCCGGCGGGCCGCCCTGGAGCGCCGGTCCCTGGTCGATGAAGATCTCCGAGCAGGGGCCGCAGGGGCCGGTATCGCCCATCTGCCAGAAATTGTCGGAGTTCCCGATCCGGATGATCTTCTCTTCGGGAAGCCCGGCGATCTTCTTCCACAGGGCCGCGGCCTCGTCGTCGTCGGCGTAGACGGTGACAAGGAGCTTGTCGGCCTTCAGGCCGAATTCCTTGGTGATCAGCGTCCAAGCCAGCTCGATGGCGCGATCCTTGAAGTAGTCGCCGAACGAGAAGTTGCCGAGCATCTCGAAGAACGTGTGGTGGCGCGCCGTGTACCCGACATTGTCAAGGTCGTTGTGCTTGCCGCCGGCCCGCACGCATTTCTGCGCGGTCGTCGCCCGGTCGTAGGCGCGCTTCTCGACGCCGGTGAAGACGTTCTTGAACTGCACCATGCCGGCGTTCGTGAACATCAGCGTCGGGTCGTTCTTCGGCACGAGGCTCGAGGAGGGCACGACCTCGTGCCCCGCCTTGGCGAAGTAGTCGAGGAAGGTCGACCGGATCTCGTTGACGCCGCTCATCGGGGCTGACTCTGGCAGGACACACGGGGACTGGGCGGCCGCGCGTCGTCTGCGTGGCACCCGCATGGCGCCCTCTTAAGGAGGGATGCCGCGCGAGTCACGGGCGCCCTGCCCCGAAATCTCCCCGGGACGCCGCAGCTCGGCCACGAGCGCGGCCGTGTTGTCGCCACATCTGTCAAGCGATGATCGATCCGTGGCGCCATCAGGGCGTGTGGAGAGTCGGGATAACGATGCAAGGCCGTACGGTCGGATCGCAGAGGACCATCACCGGCAAGCAGGGCCAGTTCGGCTCCGGCCGTGCCGACGTGATCGCCGCACAGCCCATGCTGGGCCGTGCCCACGGCAGTCGCCCTGCGCTGTTCCGCTCGCTGCTCACCATGTCGCTCATCGCAGGCGGTCTCAGCGCGGCCCTGATCGGATCGGGCGTGGACCTCGGCAAGGTGGGCCTGTCGCCGGCCGTGTCCACCGCGGAAGCGGCCACCGAACCGGCGATGCCCCGGCCGCGCATCCACACCGTCGCCCTCACAACGGATCTCGCGCAGACGCCGCTGCGCGCCTCCGCCAGCTTCGCCGCCGTGCACGATCTCGACACCGACATCGGCTCCAACACGGTCGACCGCGTGTCGTACGACTTCCTGCTCTCGGAGAGCGCCGCCGGCGACCCGAACGACATCCTGGAATTCGGCCCGATGAAGATCCGGCGCCACCTCGTGCAGACGATCGTGCGGGCCGCCCAGACTGTCCAGACCGATCCGGTGCTGCTGATGGCCGTGGCCGACAAGGAATCGAGCTTCGTCACCGCGGTCCAGGCCAAGACCTCTTCGGCCACCGGCCTCTACCAGTTCATCGAGCGGACATGGCTCGGCGTGATCCGCGATTTCGGATCCAAGTACGGGCTGGAGAAGGAGGCCGCGCTGATCACGGCCGATGGCAACGACCGGCCGATCATCGCCGATCCGGCCGAGCGCATCCGGGTGCTGGAGCTGCGCCGCGACCCCTACCTGTCGGCTTTGATGGCCGGCGAGATGCTGAAGCGCGACGCCGCGCGCATCGCCCTGCGGATCGGCCGCGAGCTGACCCTCGGCGAGGTCTATCTGGCGCACTTCCTCGGACCTGATGATGCCGGGGAGTTTCTCGCCAACGTCGTCAACAAGCCGGCCGCCGCCGCAGCCGCCCTCCTCCCGGGTCCCGCCCGGGCCAACCGCTCGATCTTCTTCGCCGCCGGGCGCTTCGTCGGCCGCGGCCGCCACCGCAAGCCGCTGAGCCTGTCCGTCGCCCAGGTCCACGAGAAGTTCGAGGCAATGATGAGCACGCGCGGGACACGCTACCAGAACGTCCGCGCGGTCTCCGGGATCATGGCCTACGCGGATGCCGATTCCGGCCTCGCCACGCAGTAACGGCTCAGTGAGGGCCGGTGGGATTCCGGACGCCTCGCGCAACCAGCGGCGGATTGCCGACTTTCCTCCTCAAGCGCCGCGTCCTCGGCCGGCGTGACACTCGACTTCGGGGGGAGTCCTTGAAGAAGCACGAGACGAGCGCGCCCCTGCCGCTCACTGATACGCTTTCGCCTGGTATTCCGCTCGATGAAATCGGCCGGACACTCGCGTCATTCTACGATAATCTCGTCTCCGAGGGCGTGCCCGAGCATCTCGCCTCCCTGGTCCGTCGGGTCCGCCAGACCGACGGCGGGGATTCCGTGCAGCAGATTTCGCGCGAAACGGCGGCCGAGGCCGTCCCGCCGCGCCTCGCCCTCGTTGTCGAGGATGATCCCGAGATCCGCGCCCTGGCCGAAACCCTTCTGGAGGAGACGGAGCTGGACGTCGTCGGCTGCGACAGCGCCGAGGCTGCCCTCTTGGTCCTGCAGGCGCGCGGCGGCGACGTGGCGCTGGTCTTCGCCGATGTCCGGCTGGCCGGCCGAATGGACGGCCTCCAGCTGGCCCGTGCGGTGTCGACGCTGTGGCCCCGGGCGCGGCTGGTGGTGACCTCCGGCCATGGTTTGTCGCGCCCGGAACTGCCGGCCGAGGCCGTCTTCATCGCCAAGCCCTGGCGCGCCTTCGACGTGCTGGTCGAGGCCGAGCGCGCCGCCGCCGAGCCGGCTCCGCCGGTGCTCTGAAGGCGCACTCAAGAAGTCCCCGACTGTGCGTGACGTCTCTTTCGATCCGGGCCGACCGTCGCGCACGGCCCGGCGCGCCAGGCTCTGCGAAGAGCACCGCGGACGGTCGGTCCTGCAGCATCCGCGCGTCTCGTCCGCGCAATTGGGCCTAGCCCTTGCATTGCCGATGACCGCGTCGGCGCGAGCCCGGAGCCTGCAGAGTTGCCGATCCTTTCCGTCCGCCACCGAACGGTCTACCGGTACCGGCGTCCGGTCGCCTTCGGCGAGCACCGGATCATGTTCCGGCCGCGCGACAGTTACGATCAGCGGCTGATCGAGGCGACCCTCGACGTCACCCCCGCGCCCGCGACCCTGCGCTGGCTGTTCGACGTGTTCGGGAACTGCGTGGCGGTGACGACCTTCGAGACGCGCGCCGAGACGCTGACCTTCGATTGCAGCATCACCCTCGAACATACCCCGGAACACGCCCCCGACTTCCCGCTCGCACCCCACGCGACCCACTATCCGTTCGGATACGGCGCCGAGGACATGCCGGACCTAGCCCGATCGATCGAGCGGCAGTGGCGCGATTCGCGCCACGAAGTCGATGCCTGGGCGCGGAGCTTTCTGCCGGAGCAGGGCCGCATCCCCACGCTGGAGTTGCTGGCCGCCATGACCCGCAGCGTGCGGGCGAACTTCACCTATCTGGCCCGCTCCGAGAAGGGCGTGCAGGATCCCCTGACCACCCTGCGCAGCAAGCGTGGCTCCTGTCGGGACTTCGCGGTGCTGATGATGGAGGGCGTGCGGGCGCTCGGCATGGCGGCTCGGTTCGTCTCCGGCTACCTCTACAACCCGCGGAACGACCGTGCCCGGCACGTGGGCGGCGGTTCCACCCACGCGTGGCTGCAAGTCTATCTCCCGGGCGCCGGCTGGGTGGAGTTCGACCCCACCAACGGCATCGTCGGCAACCGCGATCTCATCCGCGTCGCGGTGACCCGCGACCCCGCGCAGGCCGTACCGCTGCACGGGTCCTTCTTCGGTCTCGCCAGCGACGATCTGGGCATGCGCGTCGAGGTCGACGTGATCGAACAGGACGGGGCCGCTGCTCAGACCGCATGGGGGTCGCCGCCGCTTCTGGCGCGTTGAGACCCGGGGATCAGGAACACGCGCGGCGAGCCTGCGCGGAAGGCGAAAGAGCAAGGTGGCCGCGATGAAGATCAGGACCGGTTTCGATATCGCCTTCACGTTGTCGCAGCCGACACCGATGGTCCTGATGCTCAGCGTCCACCATTCGCGGATGCCCGATGTTCTGACGCCGCATCATCTCGTGTTCGATCCGCCATTGACGGCGCACGAGTACCGGGACGATTTCGACAACATCTGCCACCGAATCGTCGCGCCGCCGGGGCTGCTGACGATTTCGGCCGATTTCACGGTCCAGGATTCCGGCCTGCCCGATCCGGTCGTGCCGGAGGCGCGCCAGATCCCCGTGCAGGATCTGCCGGACGCGGCGCTGCTGTTCCTGCTCGGCTCGCGCTACTGCGACACCGACCGGCTGTCGCAGACGGCCTGGTCGCTGTTCGGGAACACACAGGAGGGCTGGGCGCGGGTCCAGGCGATCGTAGACTACACCCACGAGCGGATCCGCTTCGACTACCAGCGCGCCGACGCGACCCGAAGTGCGCACGACGCCTTCATGCAGCGCGAGGGCGTGTGCCGGGATTTCGCCCATCTGGCGATCGCCCTGTGCCGGTGCATGAACATCCCGGCCCGCTACGCCACCGGCTATCTCGGCGACATCGGCGTGCCGAAGGACCCGGCGCCGATGGACTTCTCCGCCTGGTTCGAGGTCTTCCTCGAAGGGCCGGACGGCCCGCGCTGGTACACGTTCGACGCGCGGCACAACCGCCCCCGCATCGGCCGCATCGTCATGGCACGCGGCCGCGACGCCACCGACTGCGCGATTTCGACGAATTTCGGCTACGCGCACCTCGCCCGGTTCGACGTCCACACCGACGAGGTGACCTGAGCGCCGGCCCATACGGCCGAGCCATCCTGCGTATTCCGCCGGGACGCAAATTCTCGGCGGCCGAATGGAACTGCCTGCCTATGCTCACGCTTGTAATGGCAAAGGTTATTGCACAGGCAGGCCACCCATGAAGACCACGGTCACCGCACTCGCCGCACTCCTCGGCGTGTCTGTTCTTGCCGCGACGCCTGCGCTCGCGGCTTCGTCGTACGATCCCTTCGGGACCGACAATGCCGACGAGTACTACTCCGATCAGGGACAGTACGGTTACCAGGGTACTTATGCCCCGGGCTACGGCCAGGGCGTGCAGGCCGCGCCGCAGGCTCAGGTGCAGCCGATCCCCCGTGAGGTCGTGGCGTTCAACGCGCCCTACACGCCGGGCACCATCGTGGTCTCCACGGCCGAGCGGCGCCTGTACTACGTCCTCGGCAACGGCCAGGCCCTGCGCTACGGCGTCGGCGTCGGCCGTCCGGGCTTCAGCTGGAGCGGCAGCAACACGATCACGGCCAAGCGCGAATGGCCGTCGTGGACCCCGCCGAAGGCCATGATCGCCCGCCGCCCCGACCTGCCGCGTTACATGGCCGGCGGGATCGAGAACCCCCTCGGTGCGCGCGCCATGTACATCGGCCACACCGAGTACCGCATCCACGGCTCCAACGAGCCGGACACGATCGGTCAGGCGGTGTCCTCGGGCTGCATCCGGATGACCAACGACGACGTCACCGATCTTTACGAGCGCGTGAAGGTCGGCGCCAAGGTCGTCGTTCTGAACTGAGCGCCCACCTCCGGCCCGCGGGCACCGCGGGCCGGGACGTGAACTGCCGCGCGGGCCGCGTCACCCAAACCGGGTGCGCGGTCTGTCGCGTTACGGGACGACGCGCCCGACGGCTGTCTGAGGCGGGCTGAACGACGCGATCGGCATATCGCAGAAGCAGCGCGCCCCGAGGGGTCGCGGTCCTGGCAGCGGACAGGAGAACGGCTTCGGCCCGGTGATTCCCTGTTGGACGGCGTCGCAGTTGAAGCCGACGGGCGCGCGCTGCGCACGCCGCGGGGCCGGACGGTATCCACCGTCATAGCCGGGATCGTCGTAATACTGCGCCTGCGCCGCGCAGGTCGGCAGCAAAGTCGCGAGGGCCAGCGCGGCGACCGTCCAGCGGAGCGTTCCACGCAGGCCGGATCGGCCGGAAACAGTGAGGCGCATTCCTGAATCCTTCGCTCGGCGCGGCTCCAACCTGTCCGCGCCGCGGCTCTCGACGGCAATACCGGCGAAAACGAGACGGCCCGCCCCGGAGTCCGGGAGCGGGCCGCCGCAGCGACGTCGTCCGATGCGCTTCAGTGCGTGGCGCGCTCGGCAGCGTCCTGGGCGTTCTGAGCGGTCTGCTTGGCGGCGTCCTGGCCCTGCTCCATCGCCTTGCGGGCCTCGTCGGCACCCTGCTGCATGGCCGACTTGGCGCGCTCCGCACCCTGCTGCATGGCGCTCTGCGCGAGGCCGCTGAACTCCTTGGCCTGCGCCTGGATGGCGGCGAACTGGCTGCGGACGAACTCGGCCTGGTGCTGCATGGCCTCCTGCATGTCCTTGGCGCGCACCATCTTCTGCGCGAGGTCGAACGCAGCGTTCACGTTCTGCTCGGCATACTCGAAACCGCGCGAGGATGCGTCGAGGGCATTGGAGCGGGCCACTTCGGCCGAGCCCTGGACGGTGTCGGCGGTGCGGCGGGCCGCGCCGATGAAGCTGTCGAACGCCTTACGGGCCTGCTCGACACTCTTCTCGGCGAAATCGCGCATTTCGGCCGGGACCTCATAATTCGGGGGATTGCTCATGCGTCGTCTCCTCTCTTGCTTGGCCTGTGGATGGCGCGTTGTGCGGCGCACAATAACTGATTCGCCACCATATGCCACCCGCGCTCATGGCGTTAAGGTTGACATACCGTAAACGTGTGACGGTTGCTCCCAGAGTCCAGCGTCGCGGCGCCCGGGAGTTTACAATAGGGCTTCGGTCGTGGGCCTTTCTCGGGCAGAGCGGGCTTACGACGGGTCAGGATAGCGTACGGGTTCGAGGTCGCGGGCTTTGGAGACGACAGTGACACGGACGGCCGGTGCAGCCCAGCCCGGGCTGGCAACCGCCTACGCGGCCTGGGAGCGGCTGCCGGCCCTCGCCGGCGGCCTGTCGCTGCGTGGGTCCATCCATCTCGTGATCGATCCCACGGCCGGGTCGATCCTCCACGCGTCCGAGGCGGCGACGCCTCTGGCCGCGGCGATGACCGGCTCAACCCTCGCCGGCTTGATCCGGCAGGTGGCGACCGCCGTCGCGGCCGACGCCGCGCCGCGCCTCGCCCGTCTCCGCCTGGATCCCCGGCGGATCTCCCCGCCGGTGCTCTGCTGGCTGGCTCGCGGCGAGCAGGCCGATGGCCGGCCCGCGATCCTCCTCGTGCCGACCGCGCCGGTGACGTCCTTGCGCACCTCCCGCTCCGACCGCTCGGGCGAATCCGGTTCCGAGACACTCACGCCACCGGTGCATGCACCCGCCTCACAGGAGTCGCCCGTCCAGCGCGGCGACCGCTTCCTGTGGCGGATCGATGCCGCCGGCGTCGTCACCACGCTCAGCGGACCTGAGTGGCTTGCAGGGTTGGTCGGGCAGCGCTGGCAGGATCTGGCCGAGGGCGGACGCATCACCGGCGCCGACGCCGTTCTGGCGGCCCTGCGCGATCGGCGCACCTTCCGCGGCGAGCCGGCGGTGATCGATGTCGGCGCCGGGCCGTTCCGGGTCGATCTGTCCGGCGCCCCCCTCGGCCGGGGCGACGCCGCCTTCTCCGGATTCGGCGGATTCGGGCTGATTCGAAGCGCCCCGGCCATGAGCGCCGCGCCGGCACAGCCCGGTACGCCGATCCAGGTGCCAGCGGAACCCCGGAAATCATCGGTGGAGATCGTCCCGGCGGTGGTGGCCGCGCTCCGACCGACGGAGGTTCGCGAGTCGGTCGCCGGCGATGCCGAATCGGTCGCGGTGCCGCTGTCGAACGACGAGCATGCCGCCTTCCGGGAAATCGCCCGGGCGCTGGGCGCGCGCTATGCCGGCGACGAGGCTGATGCTGGGGCACAGGCGGCGAAGACCGAGGGCGGTGCTGTGATGCCGTTCCCCGCTCCACAGGTGCAAGCCGCGGAAACACGTGCGGCCGCCGACGCGGTGGGCGCACCGCCGATCGTCGCGGACGTCGAGCCAAGCACCGACGCGGAACCGGCTCCGGAAGCGGAATTCCTCGCCGGGCTACCGCTGCCCATGCTCGTCACTCGCGCCGGTACGATTGTCGCGGCCAATCGCCGATTGCTGGACCTCGCCGGTCATCCCGATCTGCGGAGCCTCGCCCGCACGGGGCTCTCCGGGCTGCTCCCGGGCCTTTCGCCGGCGCTGGAGCTCGATACGTCCTCGCGCCGGACGACGATCGCAACGGTCGAGGGGGGTGTACGCCCGGTGGAACTGCAGGCGGGCACCGTCACCTGGGCGGGCGAAGCCGCTGCGTGCCTGATCGTGCGTCCCGTCGAGGAGGCCGATGTCGCGGACGCGCTCACGGCCGAGCGACTTGCCCGCGCGGCGCAGATCGAGCGAACGGCCGGCGCCGAGGCAGCGCTGGATGCGCTGGAAACTGGTGTTGTCACGATCGATGGTGTCGGGCGCATCGTCGCGATCAACCGCGCAGCCGCCGACCTGTTCGCCTGCGAAGCGCGCGAGGTCGTCGGCAACAGCTTCGTCGCCCTGTTCGACCGGGAAAGCGTGCCGGCGGTCGCCGACGCCCTGCGCGGCGCGGTTCCGGGGCAGCAGGCCGTGCTTCTCACCGGTGCGCCCGTCTCGCTCGCCGTCACGGCAGCACGGTCGGACGGGCGACGCGTGGCGCTTCTGGAAAGCGGCGGTCGCAGGTTCGGCGACCTTGGCGGAGATGCCGGCCCGGGATCCGCAACGGTCCGCAGCGGAGCCCTCGCACGGTTGGGCAGCGCCGTCCGGGAACCCGTGACCGGCATGGTCCACCTCGTCGACGCGATGCTGAAGGAGCCGTTCGGTCCCCTCGGCGACGCGCGCTACAGGCGGTGCCTCGCCGAGATCAGGGCCTCGGGCGAGACGATGCTGGAACGCGTCGGGCAACTTCTGGACCTCGCCGCCGTCGAGGCGGGCGCGTTGCGGCTTGAGCCCCGCGCCATCGATCTCAACGACGTCGTGGCCGGCTGTGTCGCCCGGCTTCAGGGAGAGGCGGCGCGGGGCCGGATCGTGGTGCGGACGAGCTTCTCTACCGACCTCGGCGATCTGGAGGCCGACGAGCTTTCGGTGAGCCGTGCAGCCTCCCTGGTGATCGAGAATGCGATCCGCCGCTCGTCCGCCGGCGGCCAGATCATCGTGTCCACAGGTTCGACCGAGCGGGCGACCGTCGCCCTGCGGGTGCGCGGCACCGGAGCCGGGGCCGCACCGCGGACCGACGCGCCGACGGGTGATGTCGAGGACGGGCTGGCGCTGCCGCGTGCGCTGGTGGAGGCTAATGGGGGCCGCCTCCAGCTCTCGGCACGCCCGGAGGACGGCACCCTCGTGGAAATCATCATACCGACGCGGCGGGTTGCGAACGGCTGAAGCGCCGCCCGATAGCCTTCGCGATGGGACGGAGCCGAACCGCCCCACGCGACGACACCGATACGGGATGTCTCGATCAGGCGGACGGACCGCCCTCTGCCCGAGATCGGCGCCGCAGGTGCCGCCTCGACGGATCGAAGACCGCTGCCGCTCCCGATCGCAGCGCGCGCATTGACGGTGGCCGCCTCGGCGGTTTCCGGTCCCCGTCGCAGGACCGCCCGAAGCCGCCTGGAACGGGCGAAAATGTCGGCGGATTCGCGATTCCGGCCGCGGCCGGAGACATCGGGCCGGCGGGTGATCGCAGGGCCTGCCGACCGCGCTTGACAGCGCAGCACCGAGGCCCCAATCAGCCCTTACATTGTGCTCAATTTACTTACGGGAATTGAGCAGCGCACGCTCGAAACCGCGATGATATCGTCATCGTTGGATGTAGGCTACGTTACTTTGGAAGTCCTGGCTGCGCGGCGGAGACCGCGATACGATCGGGCACCAAAACAGGGATGGACGCCATGGAAGGCAAGGTGATCGAGGTGCAGGCCGCGTGGCGTGAGGGTGCTCACGTCGACGATGCCGCATACCAAGAGATGTACGCGGCGTCGGTGGCCGATCCGGATGCGTTCTGGGGCGAGCACGGCAAACGCATCGACTGGATGACACCGTTCACGAAGGTCAAGAACACCAGTTTCGAACCCGGGCAGGTCTCGATCAAGTGGTTCGAGGACGGCACGACCAACGTCGCCTACAATTGCATCGACCGACATCTCGAGACCCGCGGCGACCAGACCGCGATCATCTGGGAAGGTGACAACCCGGACGAGTCCAAGCACATCAGCTACCGGGAGCTGCATGCCCAGGTCTGCCGGATGGCCAACGTCCTGCGCAATCGCGGCGTCGGCAAGGGCGATCGGGTTACGCTCTACATGCCGATGATCCCGGAAGCGGCCTACGCGATGCTCGCCTGTGCCCGGCTCGGGGCGATCCACGCCATCGTGTTCGGTGGCTTCTCCCCCGACTCGCTGGCCTCGCGGATCCAGGGCTGCGGCTCGAGGATGGTGATCACCGCCGACGAGGGCCTGCGCGGCGGTCGCAAGGTTCCGCTGAAGGCCAATGTCGACGAGGCGATCAAGCGCCTCGATTCGGACCTCGTCGACCACGTCATCGTCGTGCGCCGCACCGGGGGCAGCGTCGCCATGGAGGCGGGACGCGACGTCTACTACGACGAGGCCGCCGAGCAGGTGACCGACGAATGCCCCGCCGAGGCCGTGGAGGCCGAGCACCCGCTGTTCATCCTCTACACATCGGGTTCGACCGGACAACCGAAGGGCGTGGTCCACACCACGGCCGGTTATCTCGTCTACGCCTCGATGACGCACGAATACGTCTTCGATTACCGCCCCGGCGATGTGTACTGGTGCACGGCCGATGTCGGCTGGGTCACGGGCCACAGCTACATCGTCTACGGCCCGCTCGCGAACGGCGCGACCACGCTGATGTTCGAGGGCATCCCGACCTATCCGTCGACGTCCCGCTTCTGGGAAGTGATCGACAAGCACAAGGTCAACATCTTCTACACCGCGCCGACCGCGATCCGCTCCCTGATGGGCGGCGGCGAGGGGCCGGTGAAGAAGACGTCGCGGCAATCCCTGCGTGTGCTCGGCTCGGTCGGCGAGCCGATCAATCCGGAAGCCTGGGAATGGTACTACAACGTCGTCGGCGATCAGCGCTGCTCGATCGTCGACACGTGGTGGCAGACCGAGACCGGCGGCATCCTGATCACCCCGCTGCCGGGCGCCACCGCCCTCAAGCCGGGCTCGGCCACTCGTCCGTTCTTCGGCGTGAGGCCCGAGATGGTAGACGCCGAAGGCAAGGTCCTGCAGGGTCCCTGCGAAGGCAACCTGTGCATCGCCGATTCCTGGCCGGGCCAGATGCGCACGGTCTATGGCGATCACGAGCGCTTCGAGCAGACCTACTTCTCGACCTATCCGGGCAAATACTTCACCGGCGACGGCGCCCGGCGGGATGCGGACGGCTATTACTGGATCACCGGCCGGGTCGATGACGTCATCAACGTCTCGGGTCACCGCATGGGCACCGCCGAGGTCGAATCCTCGCTGGTGGCGCATCCCAAGGTCGCCGAGGCCGCGGTGGTGGGCTACCCCCACAACGTGAAGGGTCAGGGCATCTACGCCTACGTCACCCTGAATGACGGCGAGGAGGGCGACGACGCCCTCCGCAAGGAACTGGTGACCTGGGTCCGCAAGGATATCGGGCCGATCGCCTCGCCCGACCTGATCCAGTTCGCGCCGGGCCTGCCCAAGACCCGGTCCGGCAAGATCATGCGCCGCATCCTGCGCAAGATCGCCGAGGACGATTTCGGCTCCCTGGGCGACACCTCGACCCTGGCCGAGCCGGCCGTCGTCGACGACCTGATCGAGAACCGGCAGAACCGGGCCTGATCGGCCCGGATCGCCGGATCTGAATCCGCTGGGGTGGATGCCGGTCCGGCGTCCGCCTCCAACAAGAACCACGAACCATCACCGGGAAGAACCGGAGGGCGCCGGAGCCCTCGCGGGAGGAACAGCCATGAGCGGCAGGACACTCGACCTCCGAGGGCGCACCGCGCCCCCGGGCACAGGTACACGCGGCACGGAGGTGGATCCGCAGATCGAGCGGATCGTCCGGACCCCGGAATTTCAGCAGCTCGTAGCCGAGCGCACCCGCTTCGGCTGGATCCTGACGATCCTGATGCTGGTCGTCTATTTCGGCTTCATCGGCCTGATCGCCTTCGACAAGTCGCTGCTCGCCGTGAAGGTCGGCGGCACCGCATCCCTGGGCCTGTTCATGGGCGTGTTCGTGATCCTCTTCGCCTTCGCGCTCACGGGGATCTACGTGGCCCGCGCCAACACGCGCTTCGACGCCCTGAGCGACGCCCTCAAGCGGAGCGTGGCCCGATGAACCGCCTCCTCCTCGGCTTGACGCTCGCCACTTTGGCCGCCAGCGCGGCCTACGCCGCCGGCCCGGATCTGGGCGCCGTGCAGCAATCGGCCACGAACTGGCCGGCGATCCTCATGTTCCTGTTCTTCGTGCTGATGACGCTTGGCATCACCTACAAGGCGGCCATGGGCACGAAGTCGGCCGCCGACTTCTATGCCGCCGGCGGCGGCATCTCGGCGGGCACGAACTCCCTGGCGATCGCCGGCGACTACATGTCGGCGGCCTCGTTCCTCGGCATCTCGGGCCTCGTCTACACCTCGGGCTTCGACGGGCTGATCTACTCCACGGGCTTCCTCGTCGGCTGGCCGATCGTGCTGTTCCTGATCGCGGAGCGCCTGCGCAACCTCGGCAAGTTCACCTTCGCCGACGTGGCGAGCTTCCGCCTCGACCAGACCGCGATCCGCATCATCTCGGCGGTGGGCACCCTGGTGGTGGTGGCCTTCTACCTGATCGCCCAGATGGTCGGGGCCGGAAAGCTGATCCAGCTCCTGTTCGGCCTGCCCTATCTCTACGCGGTGATCATCGTCGGCGTCCTGATGATCGTCTACGTCGCCTTCGGCGGCATGAAGGCGACCACGTGGGTGCAGGTGATCAAGGCCTGCCTTCTGCTCGGCGGCGCCACCTTCATGGCCGGCGCGGTCCTCTACAAGTACGGCTTCAACCCCGAGGTGCTGTTCGCGAACGCCGTGCAGGTCCATCCGAAGGGCGACGCCATCATGGCGCCGGGCGGCCTCGTGTCGAACCCGGTCGAGGCGATTTCCCTCGGCGTCGGCCTGATGTTCGGAACCGCCGGCCTGCCGCACATCCTGATGCGGTTCTTCACGGTCTCGGACGCCCAGGCCGCGCGCAAGTCGGTGTTCTACGCCACCGGCCTGATCGGCTACTTCTACATCCTGACCTTCATCATCGGCTTCGGCGGTATCGCGCTGCTGATGTCGGATCCGAGCTACTTCAAGCTCGGCGCTGCCGGCACCTTCGACAAGCTGAAGGACATGATCGGCGGCACCAACATGGTGGCGGTCAACCTCGCCAACGCGGTGGGCGGCCCGTACTTCCTCGGGTTCATCTCCGCCGTGGCCTTCGCCACCATCCTGGCGGTGGTGGCCGGCCTGACGCTCGCGGGCGCCTCGGCGATCAGCCACGACCTCTACGCCCAGGTGATCGCCCGCGGGCGGACCACCGAGAAGCACGAGGTCAACCTGTCGAAGATCTCGGCCGTGGTGATCGGAATCGTGGCGATCGTTCTCGGCTACGTGTTCGAGAACCAGAACGTGGCCTTCATGGTCGGCCTCGCCTTCGCGGTGGCGGCAAGCTGCAACTTCCCGGTTCTGGCCATGTCGATCCTGTGGCGGGGCACCACGACCTGGGGCGCGCTGGCCGGCGGCCTCGTCGGCCTGCTCGCAGCGGTCATCATGGTGGTTCTGTCGAAGGCCGTCTGGGTGACGACGCTGGGCAATCCCGTCCCGCTCTTCCCCTACGACAACCCGGCGCTGTTCTCGATGCCGCTGGCCTTCGCGACGATCTGGATCGTGTCCCTGATGGACAGGTCGCGGCGCGCCCAGCGCGAGCGCGCGGCCTTCGAGGCCCAGTTCGTGAGGTCCGAGACCGGAATCGGTGCCTCGGGCGCGCACGCGCACTGACCGACCTCGCACCGGCCTGACGGGCGAAGGGCGCGGCGCTGGCCGCGCCCTTCGTCGTTTTTGGGGCCACTCCGCACGCACCCATGTTGATCGCGCCGTTCACGATCGCTTTACCGGTTGACCAGCCGCCCCCTTGCGATAACGCATATGTGACCCGCGCTTCACGCAGGGCCGCCCGAAAAACGGGCCGTGGGGACGATCCGCGTCTCGGGTCGCCTGAAATGCGTCTGGGAGGACCAGTTTTATGGCTGTGGCAACCGCAATCCCGCGGACGGGGGACGCCGCGAGGCCGATGACTTCGGCCGAGAAGCGGGTGATCTTCGCGTCCTCGCTCGGCACCGTGTTCGAGTGGTACGATTTCTACCTGTACGGATCCCTGGCCGCGATCATCGGCGCGCAGTTCTTCTCGGCATACCCGCCGGCCACGCGCGACATCTTCGCTCTTCTAGCCTTCGCGGCCGGATTCATCGTCCGCCCGTTCGGCGCCCTGGTCTTCGGCCGCATCGGCGACCTGGTCGGGCGTAAGTACACCTTCCTGATCACCATCCTGATCATGGGCCTGTCGACGTTCATTGTCGGCGTTCTGCCCAACGCCGCCACCATCGGGATCGCTGCCCCGATCATCCTGATCGTCCTGCGCCTCGCACAAGGGTTGGCCCTCGGCGGCGAGTACGGCGGTGCCGCGACCTACGTGGCGGAGCACGCACCCAACGGACGCCGCGGTTTCTATACGAGCTGGATCCAGACCACCGCGACGCTGGGCCTGTTCCTGTCGCTCCTCGTCATCCTGGCGACGCGCAGCTTCACCGGCGAGGCGGCCTTCGCCGAATGGGGCTGGCGCATCCCGTTCCTGGTCTCTGTACTACTGCTCGGCATCTCGGTCTGGATCCGTCTCCAGCTCTCGGAATCGCCGGCCTTCAAGAAGATGAAGGACGAGGGCAAGACCTCCAAGGCGCCCCTCACCGAGGCCTTCGGCCAGTGGCGGAACGCCAAGTTCGCGCTCATCGCCCTGTTCGGCCTCGTCGCGGGCCAGGGCGTGGTCTGGTACACCGGTCAGTTCTACGCGCTGTTCTTCCTGCAATCGATCCTCAAGGTCGATGGTTACACGGCCAACCTGCTCATCGCGTGGTCGCTGCTCCTCGGGACCGGCTTCTTCGTCGTGTTCGGCTGGCTGTCGGACAAGATCGGCCGCAAGGTTATCATCCTGGCGGGCTGCGCGATCGCGGCCGCGACCTTCTTCCCGATTTTCAAGGGCATCACATCCACGGCGAACCCGAGGCTGGAGGCGGCGATCGAGAACGTGAAGGTCACCGTCACGGCGGACCCGGCAAGCTGCGGGACCCTATTCAACCCCGTCGGCACGCGGGTCTTCTCGGCCCCCTGCGATCTGGCCCGCGACTTCCTGTCGAAGTCGTCCGTGCGCTACGCGACCGCCCCCGGCGCGGCCGGTCAACCCACGACGATCCGGATCAACGACACCGAGGTCCCGTACCCCCAGGGCGGCAACGCCGAGGCCAACAAGGCCACGCTCGCCGCGCTCCAGGCCGCCGGCTACCCGAAGGCGGGCGACCCTGAGATCGTGAAGATGTCGAACCCATTCGACATCTTCCGGCCGCAGGTCGCCCAGGTGATCGGCCTGCTGTTCATCCTCGTGCTGTTCGTCACGATGGTCTACGGCCCGATCGCCGCCATGCTGGTGGAGCTGTTCCCGACCCGGATCCGCTACACGTCGATGTCGCTGCCCTACCATATTGGCAATGGCTGGTTCGGCGGTCTGCTGCCTGCCACTGCCTTCGCCATGGTGGCGCAGACCGGCGACATCTATTTCGGCCTTTGGTACCCGATCGTCATCGCCGTTGCGACGGTGATCATCGGCGTGCTGTTCGTGCCGGAGACCAAGGATCGCGATATCTTCGCGGACACCTGAGCGGCGCAGGCCGACCCAAACGAACGCATCTCATCGACGCCCGGGCAGCGCACGCTGCCCGGGCGTTTCCGTTCGAGGTCTCCCATCATCGGGCCGCGCCCGCGGAAGGCGGCCGATACGGCGGCAGGACCGCTTGTGACGCGCCCGCAACGCCACCGCTGAATAGCGCCGGGTGCGGTTCGTCACGGATTGCATTTCTGCGGATCGCCTACAGACATAGACAAGATCGACCTCGGCGAGGGCCGAAGTCTCCTCAGACGGCGCCATATCGATTGTTCGGATCCGGATGCAGCGCCCTAAAGAGAGCCGGTTATTGCAACTTACAGTAAAGATCGATTCTATCGAAGACCGCATGAGGGTCGCATGAATTATTCGACCCTGAAGAAACTTCATCCGTCCTACAAATGAACCGGAGGAACCTGAAGCGGTACGAAGCCGTATCAAGTTTTCTCCACTCTGAGGCACTCGGAACGTGAACGTGAGCGACGTCTTGATACGCCTGGGCCGTCAGACAGGAAGACGACCGCCGATTCGAATTGTTGTTATCTGGTCGTTGCTTGCCTTCGCGTTGTGGATCGCGATCAACAGTGTTGCCGGTCGACTGGTCTGGCTTTGGTAGGATTGAGTGACCTGGTCAATTGTTTTCCGGATACCCAGTGAGGTAGGCACCTAACAGATACCCGGCCTGATGCGCGGTCAGATATCCCAGCATGATCAGCACATGCAGCAGATCGAGTCCGTAGACGGACATGAACATCGTCATCGCAGTAAACATGACGACGGAGGACGTCATAGCGATCACGATCGCCGAGTAGGACCGGCCGATCAGCCAGCCGACGAGGAACAACAGCGCAGCGACCAACATCTCGTCACCCAACCCGGAGCCAATCCAGGAAGTTCTTCACACGAGCTTCCGGCGCACATTGCGGTGATGATGGCGCCCGGCCGAGAAAATATCAACCCGCGCCGCTTGTGCCGCATATATTCGCAAAGACGGGGATATTTTTCCGGCAACAATGCTCGAATGACAGCATTGAATGATACCGCGGATCTATTGTCGCGACTCGACTTGAACGGCGATTGTTCGCAGCGATGCTGGACCGGACCGCCGTTCACCTGGAAAAATCAGGGCGACAAGCCGGATCGTCCCGGATCGTTAACGGGTCGATCGACGCGGCGGTGATGCGCCCCGAGCCCCTCTCCCAGCGGAGGTTGGGGGAAGACCGTCGCGCCGGGGTTGCGGCGCGGGGGCGTCAGTGCCGGAAATGACGATGGCCCGTCAGGACCATGGCGAGGCCGGCCTCGTCGGCCGCGGCGATGACGTCCGCATCGCGCATCGAGCCCCCTGGCTGGATTACCGCCGTGGCGCCCGCCTCGGCGGCGGCCATCAGCCCGTCGGCGAACGGGAAGAAGGCATCCGAGGCCACGACCGAGCCGACCGCGAGGCTCTCCGAGAGGCCCAGGCGCCTCGCACCCTCGGCGGCCTTCCAGGCGGCGATGCGCGAGGAATCGACCCGAGACATCTGTCCCGCCCCGATGCCGACCGTGGCGCCGGCCTTAGCATACACGATGGCGTTCGACTTCACGTGCTTGGCGACCCGGTAGGCGAACCGGAGATCGGCCAGTTCCGCCTCGCTCGGCGCGCGCTTGGTGACGACCCGGAGTGGCATGTCGTCGACGACCGCCGCGTCCCGGCCCTGGACGAGCAGGCCGCCGGCGAGCGTCCGCACGGTCTCGCCCGGCGCCCGCGGGTCGGGCAGGCCGCCGGCCAGAAGCAGACGCAGGTTCTTCTTGCCGGCCACGATGGCCGCGGCCTCGGGCGTGGCATCCGGGGCGATGATCACCTCGGTGAAGATCTCGACGATCCGGTGCGCCGCCTCGGCGTCCAGCGTCCGGTTCAGCGCCACGATCCCGCCGAAGGCCGAGGTCGGGTCGCAGCTCAGCGCACGCTCGTAGGCTTCGAGCAGGCTCGCGCCCTCGGCGACGCCGCAGGGATTGGCGTGCTTGATGATTGCGACCGCGGCGGTCCGCGCCGGGTCGAACTCGGCGACGCATTCGAAGGCCGCATCCGTGTCGTTGAAGTTGTTGTAGGACAGCTCCTTGCCCTGGAGCTGTCGGACCGTCGCCATGCCCGGGCGGGCCTTGCCCGGCGACCGGTAGAAGGCGGCCGACTGATGCGGGTTCTCGCCATAGCGCAGCGCCTGCCCCAGGGTGCCCCCGAAGGCGCGGAACGGCGCCGGCTCGTCGGCTCCGAACCGGCCGGCCATCCAGTTCGCGATCGCGGCGTCGTAGGCGGCCGTGCGAGCGAAGGCCTTCTGCGCCAGGCGGCGGCGCAGCTGCGCCCCGAGGGCGCCGTCATCCGCCTCCAGGGCGGCGAGCACGCCGGCGTAGTCCGACACGTCGGTGACGACGGCGACATCCGCGTGATTCTTGGCCGCCGCGCGGATCATCGCCGGGCCGCCGACATCGATGTTCTCGATGCAGTCTTCGTCCGGTTTGTCGGCCGCGATGGTCGCCTCGAACGGATACAGGTTCACCACGAGAAGGTCGATCGCGCCGATTCCGTGGGCGGCGAGCGCAGCCTGATGCTCGGGGTTGTCGCGGATGGCGAGGAGGCCCCCATGCACCGCCGGATGCAGGGTCTTCACGCGGCCGTCCATCATCTCGGGGAAGCCCGTGAGGTCAGCGACCTCCGTCACCGGAAGCCCGGCCTCCCGCAGGGTGCGATGGGTGCCCCCGGTGGAGACCAGCGCGATGCCGCGGGCGTGGAGCGCCCGGGCGAAGTCGACGAGACCGGTCTTGTCGGAGACCGAGAGGAGCGCGCGGGAGACCCGCACCTGATCGTGCGCCATAGCTTCGAGCCGAACGTTCGAGATTTTCCGGCGCGGTAGCATGGAACGGGTGAGCCCGGCCAGCCGACTCCGTCAGGGCGCCACCCCGCGCAGGGGTGCAGAGGCCAGGCGCTCGAAGCTCCAGCGAACCTCGACATCCTCGGACACGCGCAGGTGCAACACGATCTGATCGGTGCGGCGCGGCCCGGTCAGGCCCGAGAAGTAGACGCTCTCCTCCAGGGCAGTCTCCGCGTTCTCGGAACGGAAGACCCAGACCTCGCCGWGGGCCGAGGCGAGTTCGAGCCCCTCCGGGATGCTGCGCACGGCGATGCCGGGATGCAGGTGGAAACGGATCGCGACGTCCTGCGGACGCAGACGCCGCCCGCGGCTCAGCCCCTTGCCCTGGCGCAGGAAGGCGTCGCGACCTTCCAGGCGTGCCGTGGCGTGGAACAGCTGCCACCGGCGCTCGTGGACGATGCCGAAGTCCGGCCCGTAGCCGTCATGCCGGGCGGCGAGGACGATGCTGTCCGCCTCCTCGGCCCGCTCGGACGCCACCGCCGACGGGCCGCTGAGCACCACGGGTCCGCGCCGCCGGATCAGCCAGTCGGCCAGCTGCCGCTCGCCCCACCATCCGGTGCGGGTGAGGAACCGGCACGACGAGGTGTGGGCGACCACGGCCGTGGAGTGGGCGGCCGTCGAGCGGGCGAGGAGGCGCAGATCCGCACCGCTGGCCGGCAGGCCACAATTGACCACGATGCGCTGCGGACCGCTCGACATCTCGAAGGCCAGACAGCCGGCAGCGGCGTTCACCGAGTAGGGCAGCGGCGGACTCGCACCGACATCGGCGACGATCACGACCCGGCCACCCTCCAGGCGCTCGTAGCCCGAATTCGGCGCGTGCATCAGCGGCCGGGCGAGCGCACCGTCATAGACCAGGAGCGTCGCGAGATGGTCCGCGTCCGTGGCCCCCATGCCGTTGAAGTGGCTCAGCGAGGCATCGGGATGGCGCAGCAGCCGCAACAGCGGCAGCATCCGGTCGACGGCGCGCAGCAGGGCCATCGGCGGTTCGACGCTGCGGCTGAGGTAGCTCTGGCGCAACGGCAAGAGGTCGAGCAGCAGCTCCATGGCGAAGCGCGGGTCGCGGGAGCGGTGGCCGCCATCGGTCAGGATCTGGCGGTCGAGTTCCCGTGTCAGCACCCGGGTCGCCCGGCGCAGGATCGGCTGGATGCCGTCGCAGCAGAGGCCGGCGTAGCAGAGCGCCACCGCGGCGTTCAGGCGCCACTGCGGCGGCACCCCGCGCCGAAGGTCGCGCTCGAGCTGCTGCGCGTTGCGGCCGATGGCCTTGAGGAAGTTCTGATAGAAGCCATGGTCGGCGCCCTCCAGCACGAGGGGCGACTGGCACAGGAACGAGATCAGCCGGCGGGCTGCCACCGGCGTCTGGCGGGAGAGCGCGGCGTCGCCCCGACCGGCGATGAAGTCGGCCACGAAGGCACGGGCATTGGCCCGGGCCAGGGCCGTGTCGGCGGCGCGCAGATGGCGCAGCCAGCCGAAGCCGTAAAGCTCGTCGGCCCATTCCGGTGAGGGCGCCGCGTAGTCGAAGGGCGACCCGCCGCTCGCCGCCAGCGACCGGCCGGCGAAGACGAACAGGCCGGCATAGATATCGTCCGCGAAGGTGGCGTCGGAGGTACGCAGGTCCTGGGGGGCGATCACCAGTCCGGTCACCCGCATCCGGGCGAGGATGTCGGGCGAGGCGGTGAGGCTGGCACCGACGGCGCGGACCGCGCGCGCGGCCTCGCGCGCGACGAGCCGATAGAAGCGCCAGCGGTCAGGCCCCCAAGCCACGCGATCTCCGAGCTACGCGTTTTCACAAGGCCCCATGGCCTTGAGCCCTCATGTCCGAGGATCGGCTGGCACCCGTTACGTAAGGCTAGAAGGGGCCTCTTAACCGTCGGTTTACGCTCTGTCATGTCCGGCGCCGTCCAAGCGAAGCCTGTCCGGCCCTCCCACCCTGCGGTGGACGACGTCACCGATTGGAGGACGCCGGCCCCTAAACCGCCCGCCGCTTCGGCCCCGTCGGCAGGATCTGCGGCTCGCCCGGCCCGGTCTCGACGCCGAGATCCGGCACCGCGATGATCGGCGCCCCGCGCAGGTCCTTGCGGGAGATGATCGCGCCGCGCTCCTCGAGATAGGCCAGCATCCGCCGTGCCCGGCCGCCCGAACTCGTGCCGTACGCCTCGGCCAGCATCGCGTCGGTGGGGCAGGCCGCACCCTCGATCGCCGCGCGGGCCACCACCAGGAACAGTCCGGCGAGGTCATCCGGCAGGCCGGCCGCGATGCTTTGCGCCCGCTCCCAGCCGGAATTGTCGGCCACCTCTCCTCCCGCTTCGGCCCGCGCCACCGCCAGCCGCCGCTTGAACTCCGGCAAACCCATCGTGTCGCCGCGCAGGCGTCGGATCCGGCAGCGGACGGTGAAGTCCTGATAGAGCGTCGCCGGGGTACAGGCCGCCGCGTCGGCATCCGCCAGCACCGAGGCCAGCACCTCGGCGAGCGCCGTCTCGCGGGCCTCCGGATCCATCGGCTCCTCCTCCGGGTCCTCCGCGGGTGCCGGCGGCCGATAGTTGGCGAGCTGGACGAGGACGTCGGGGGCCGGGGTCGGCCGCGGCCTCGGACGGGGCATCAGCGGCGTCGCGACCTCCTCGGGACTCGCCGTCAGGATCAGCGCGCGCGCATCCTCCGTGGCTTCGGGCAGGGGGACGAGCACCGGCGAGGAACTCCGGCTCACCGTCGCGGTCGGCCCGACCGCGATGGTGAGCGGGCGCCGCGACAGGGCCGGCCCTAGGGCCACGAAATGTCCGCGCGGCAGATCGCGGAACGTCTCGGCCTGCCGGCGCTCCAGGCCGAGGAGGTCGGCGGCGCGGGCCATGTCGATGTCGAGGAAGGTCCGGCCCATCAGGAAATTGGAGGCCTCGGCCGCCACGTTCTTGGCGAGCTTGGCCAGCCGCTGCGTAGCGATGACGCCGGCGAGCCCGCGCTTGCGCCCCCGGCACATCAGGTTGGTCATCGCCCCGAGGGAGAGGCGGCGCGCCTCGTCCGAGACCTCGCCGGCTGCGGCGGGCGCGAAGAGCTGCGCCTCGTCCACCGCCACCAGCATCGGGTACCAATGGTCGCGGTCAGCATCGAACAATCCGCCCAGGAAGGCGGCGGCCGCCCGCATCTGCCCGTCGGCGTCGAGGTTCTCCAGCGACAGCACCACCGAGACCCGGTGGGTCCGCACGCGGGCGGCGATCCGCTGCAGGGCGACGTCGTCGCCGTCCGCCTCCACCACCACGTGGCCGTAGCGGTCGGCGAGGCTGGCAAAATCGCCCTCGGGGTCGATGATCGCCTGCTGCACGAGGCCGGCGCTCTGCTCCAGGAGCCGCCGCAGCAAGTGCGACTTGCCGGAGCCGGAATTGCCCTGCACCAGGAGCCGCGTGGCGAGCAGTTCGGTGAGGTCGAGGAGCGCGGGGCGCTCGCCGGTCAGGCCGAGATCGATGTCGGAACGCATGGCGCCTCATAGCACGATGCGGCGGCTCCGGGCGGCCCGCCGCGGCGCTGTCCACGCTTCCCGCGATGTCACCCGTGCGCCATCCGCCCTGGACCCCGGCGCCGCCACCCTGTAGGGCCACGCCCCTCCCAGCTTGTCCCGGATCCACCCCACGATGGCGGCCTGCGGCCTCGATTTCGGCACGTCGAACACCACCCTCGGGGCCGCCGGCCCGGAGGGGCCGACCCTGCTGCCCCTGGAGGGCGCGCACCGGACGATCCCGAGCGCGATCTTCTTCGAACTCGGCGAAGAGCCGGTCATCGGGCGGGCCGCCACAGAGGCCTATGTCGAGGGCCGGTCCGGCCGGCTGATGCGCGGCCTGAAATCCGTGCTCGGCACGCCGTTGATGGACGAAGCGACCCCGGTCGGCCGGCAGCGCATGCGCCTGCGCGACATCATCGCCCGCTACCTGACGGCCGTGAAGGAGCGGGCCGAGGCCGCCTGCGGGCAGAGCCTCGACAGCGTGGTCCACGGCCGCCCGGTCCACTTCGTCGACGGCGATCAGGAGGCGGACCGCCGTGCCGAGGACACCCTGAGGGCCATCGCGCGCGACGTCGGGTTCCGGAGTGTGTCGTTCCAGTACGAGCCGATCGCCGCCGCCCTCGATTACGAGCGGCAGGTGCGGTCGGAGGAGATCGCCCTCGTGGCCGATATCGGCGGCGGCACGTCGGACTTCTCCATCGTGCGCCTGTCGCCCGAGCGCCGGGGCCAGGCGGACCGTGCCGGCGACATCCTGGCCAACGACGGCGTGCGCATCGGCGGCACCGATTTCGACCGGCAGCTCAGCCTCGGCACGGTCATGCCGCTCCTCGGCCTCGGCAGCCCGATGCGCCGGGGCGACCTCGCCGTGCCGAACGCCTACTTTCACGACCTGGCCACGTGGTCGGCGATCAACCGGCTCTACAATTCGAAGACGCTGCGCGAGATCGACGAGGTGATCCGCGACTGCGCCCGGCCCGATCTGGTCGCGCGGCTGCGTGAAGCGGTCGAGGGCGAGCGTGGGCACGCGCTGGCTGGCGCCGTGGAAGTCGCCAAGATCGCCGCCTCGGAGCACGCCGCGACCTTGCTCGATCTCAGCCTCGTGGAGCGCGGGCTCGCGGTGCCGGTCGACCGCGGCACGCTCGCCGCGCAGACGGATGACCTCGCCCGGGCGGTGGCAGCCCGGATCGGGCGCTGCCTCGCGCAGGCGGAACTGGCGCCCGAGCGGATCGACGCCCTGTTCCTGACGGGCGGCTCCACCGGGCTGCCGCATCTGCGCACCGCGCTGACGGCCGCCTTGCCGGCGGCGCGTGTCGTAGAGGGCGACACGTTCGGCTCGGTGGGCCTCGGCCTGACGATCGAGGCGGCCCGGCGCGCAGCGTAGTTGCTCTCGCCGGTCGGCACCGGGCCGACAGCCTTGCGCGGGTCGCCGGTCGTCACCGCACTCCGCTCGTCATCGCCGCCGCAGGGCGTTGCCCGTGTCGTCCCGGGAACCACCGCCCTCTGGCCGGCAGGACGGATCCGGAGAACGCCGCTGTTCGGCAGACCCTGCCGGGTCGCCGCAGCCACCCGCGCCCGTCTCCCGACGGACGTCGCCCGCCAAGTCACGGCCGCCAGGCCGACCCCCAACTGTCCATCAGGAGCAAAGTGCCGGCCGTCTTCGCCTGCGATCAATTGCGTTGTCATACTGAAAAATTGCGCTTACATTTTTAAACTCTGTCAATCGCGATCAATTTGGTGTGACGATCAGGTAAAATCTGGTTTTTATACAAAATTGGCGTCCCGAGGTCATTCCTCGGTCCGAACAACCTGTTTCGAAGATCTGCGGTACGCAGGCGGGAAGGAAACGCATGTTGACCAGACGGATGTTCACGGGCTGCGCGATCTGCGCGGCGGTCGGATTCGTCGCGGATGACGCGTCGGCACAGGCACCGGCCGGATTGAAGCGAACGATTACTTCGCGCATCGATGGTCCGACCCCGGGCTACGAGACGCTCCAGGTCATCGTCGATATCGAGCCGAATTTCGTCATCGACTGGCACACGCACCCCGGCATTGAGGCGGGCTATGCCCTGGAAGGCGTCGGCGAATTGCAGATCAAGGGCGAGGCGGCGCGGACGATCAAGCCCGGCACCGCCTGGGTGACGGCACCGGAGACACCGCATACGCTGAAGAACGGAGCGGACGCGGCCAAGCTGTTCGTCACATTCACCGTTCAGAAGGGAAAGCCTCTGGCGACTCCGGTCCCGGCTCCGACCTGAGCGTCCCGGCCACCGCGCTTCAGATCCTCGAACCGTCATCGCCCGCGACCCGTCGGCGGTCGGCGATCCATGACGGCTTTCGGGCGGCGATTGACGGGCCGGCGCCGATCCTCGACAAGGCGGTCCCTCTCGCTCGGAGACAACGGCGGCCCATCCGGGCTCCTCCGCGCCGCCTCGCCCGATGCTGTTCAACTCCTTCGTCTTCCTCCTCGCCTTCCTGCCGGCCGCGCTCATCCTCCATGGGCTGGTGGCGCGCGCCGCCCCCGCATGGCGGCTGCCGCTCCTCGTCGGCCTGTCCTTCGTATTCTACGGCTGGTGGGACGTGCGATTCGTGCCTCTTCTCGCCGGCTCGATCCTGGCGAACTGGTGCGTCGCCCGCCTCTACCGCCGCTGGCCCGGCCCCTGGCTGATCCCGGCCGCCATCGCCGCCAACCTCGCCCTGCTCGGGGTCTTCAAGTACCTCGATTTTGCCGCCGACCTCGCCAACCTGATCCCGGGCTTGGAGACGCCGCGGCTCGGCCTCGCCCTGCCCCTCGGCATCTCGTTCTTCACCTTCCACCACATCATGTATCTCGCCGACCTGCGGGCCGGCCGGGCGCCGAGCTTCGGGCTCGTGAAATACGCCCTCTACATCGCCTTCTTCCCGCAGGTTCTCGCCGGCCCGCTCGTGCGCTGGAGCGAGATCATGCACCAGTTCGACGAGGCGCCGTATGCCCGGCCCGACGCCGCCGAGCGCTTCGCCCGCGGGCTCATGCTGCTCACGGTCGGGCTCGCCAAGAAGGTGTTCCTCGGCGATCCGCTGGCGGAATACGTGAACCCGGTCTTCCAGGCCGCCGCCGCCGGCAAGGCCGTCACGGTGGTGGAGGCGTGGCAGGCGACGCTGGGCTTCACCTTCCAGATCTATTTCGACTTCTCCGGCTACACCGATATGGCGCTGGGGATCGCCCTGCTGTTCGGCCTCGTCCTGCCGCAGAATTTCGACGCCCCCTACCGCGCCACGTCCCTGCAGGATTTCTGGCGGCGCTGGCACATGACCCTGTCGCGCTTCCTGCGCGACTACCTCTACATCCCGATGGGCGGAAACCGCCGCGGTCTGCCGCGGCAGGTCGGGGCGCTCGCCGCCACCATGACCCTCGGCGGCCTGTGGCACGGGGCGGGCCTGACCTTCCTCGCGTGGGGTGCGCTCCACGGGATCGGCCTCGGGGCCGGCCTGCTGGTCCGCCGGACCCGGATCGCGATCCCGGCGCCGGTCGGATGGCTGCTCACCAGCCTGTTCGTGGTGCTGACCTGGGTGCTGTTCCGGGCGACGAGCTTCGAGGCGGCACTGGTGATCTTCAAGGGCCTGTTCGGGCTGGCGCCCAGGGGCGCGGGCTTCAAGTGGCGCACCATCGCGATCGCCGCCCTGGTCGCCACGGTCGGACCCACCGCCTGGAACGCGGTGCACCGCCTGCCGCCGCGGCGCCTCCTCGCCGCCGGATTCGCCCTGGTGTTCGTGCTCGTCCTGCTGAAGATCGGCGACGATGCGAACTACGAGTTCATCTACTTCCAGTTCTGAGGATGGCGTCCGCTCCCCCCACGACCGACCGGGACTGGCGCCGCTTCGCCCGCACCCTGTTCCTGACGATGGCCGGCCTGTTTGCGGGCTACCTTGCCCTCGCGGTTCTGGTCGACCCCTACGATACCGGCCGGTCGACGCTGCTGTCCCGTGGCGCCGTGCGGCCGCAGGGACCCCGCACCGCCTCGGCCGTACGCGGGCGCGATCCGGCCTACAGGGGCGTCGTGATCGGCAACTCGCATATCCAGCTCATCGAGCCCGCGGCCCTGACCCGGCTCACCGGTGTGCCGTTCCTCCAGCTGTCGGTGCCGGCCACCGGCCCGGCCGAGCAGTTCGCGCTGCTCGGCTGGTACCTGCTGCACCATCCCCGACCGGAAGTGATCGTGCTCTCGGCCGACTCGTTCTGGTGCGCGGACGACCCGACGTTTCCGAGCGAGCACGGATTTCCCTACTGGCTCGTGGGCGACTGGCCCGCCTATCTGAGGGGGCTGATCCGCTTTTCGGCCGCGCAGGAGACCATCAACCGTCTGGGCTGGCTGCTGAACCGGCACCGCAAGATCGCCGCAGCCGACGGGTGGTGGGACTACGAGCGCAATTACCTGAGCCAGGGCTTCGGCATCGACCCGGCCAAGAAGGCGGCGCTCGAGAAGCCCGTCGGTCCCGAGCCCGAGCCGCACCACGGCGGCCCCTTCCCGATCGCGACGCGCCTGCGCGCCGAGCTGGCGCGGATCCCCGCGACGACACCGGTGGTCGTGGTCTTTCCACCCGTCTACGCCCGCGCCGAGCCATCGGCCGGCAGCCCCCGTGCGAAGGTCGAGGCAGCCTGCCGGACCGAAGTCCGGTCGGTCCTCGCGACGCACCCGTTGAGCACCGTGGTGGATTGGCGCGACGGCCGTCCCGAGGCGGCGGATCCGGACGAGTTCTTCGACCAGACCCATTACAGGCTGCCGCTCGCCCGGACGCTGACGAGCGAGATCGCGGCCGCGATCATCCGGTTGCGGGCCAGATGACAGAGCAAAACTTCTGTACCGTGGCCTGTTTGCCGCACGCACCGAGGCAGTGACAGCCAGTTACAACCGCTGCATCCGTGTGCGTTGTAGCGCTGAGGCACCTCGACTATACGGCACCTCACGTTATCGCCGCACACCGGCCATCCCCTGGTGGGCGGTTTACCAGCCAGTCGAGGGTGACGCATGGCGAAGGTGCAGCTGGAGGACGGCTACGTCCCGTCCGACGACGAGCCCTTCATGAATGACCGGCAGCGCGAATATTTTCGGCGCAAGCTGCTGAGCTGGAAGAACGACATCCTGCGCGAAGCGCAGGATACGCTGGTGGCGCTCCAGAGCGAGAACGAGAACCATCCCGATCTCGCCGATCGCGCCTCGTCCGAGACGGACCGGGCGATCGAGCTGCGGGCGCGGGACCGCCAGCGCAAGCTCACCGGCAAGATCGATGCGGCGCTGGCCCGCATCGAGGACGGCTCTTACGGCTTCTGCGAGGAGACCGGCGAGCCGATCTCCCTGCGCCGGCTGGACGCGCGGCCGATCGCCACCCTCTCCCTGGAGGCCCAGGAGCGTCACGAGCGGCGCGAACGCGTCTATCGGGACGACTGATCCGGCCCCGGCTGCGGGCCGGGATGCCGCTCTCTTCGACCGCAGGCTCTACTGCGTCAGCCGCAAAGCGCCGATGCTCGCCTGGATCGTCTGGAAGGCCTTGATCAGGTCGTCCGACGTGTTGGCGAGAAAGTATTGGTCGGGCGTCGAGGCGCAGTTCTTCAGCAGGGTCTGACCGGCCGCGTCGATGGGGTCGGACGGAATGCTGAACCCGATCGTGTAGATCGAGACGTTCACCGCCCTGGCGTTGCTGCAGGCCTCCGCGGTCAGGGCGTCGAGGGCGGAGCGGGCCGTGTTCGCGTCCGCGATGTTCTGATATTTCGGCGGCATGCGCGGATTGGCGGTCGAGCCGTTGGCGTTCTTGAAGTAGCCGGCCGCGAAATAGAGCGACCCGGTCGGCGCGTACGGGTTGGCGCTCCAGCTGTTGGTGCCGTCGGTCATCAGGATGATGACCTTGTTGATCGTCGTCGCGGACGAGCTGCTCGAACTCGGCGCATAGGGCTGTCCGTCGGCGAAGACGCTGTTGGGCGAGAGCGTGCGCCAGCCCCACATGAAGCCTTCATGGATGTTGGTCGACCCCATGGGCGCCATGTTGTTGATGAGGGTCTTCAGGGTCGACGTGCTGTTGGTCAGCCGTTGAAGCGGCTGGGTCGTGCAGCCGAAATTCGGGCCGTTCGGGATGCCGAGGGGGGATGCGGACACGGCGTCCGTCGGGTTGACGTATTTGCACGCCTGCCCGAGGGCCGTGGTGTACGAGTTGCTGTTCTGGCAGCTGCCGCCGGTGCGGTCATCGATGTAGCTGTTGTAGCTGTAGGCCGTCGGATTTTGGCTGCCGACCGGGAAGGGAGCGACCTGCGAGGTGCCATCCCCTGGCTCGTCCGGTGCCAGGAGCGGCACGTAGTAGGAATCCTTGTTCGAGGCGGAGGGGGCGCCGTCCTGCACGTTGAGCGGGTACGCAAGCGACTCGAGGCAGCCGGCCCAGCCCCAGGCGCGATTGACGGCCTGCAGCTTCGCGAAGACGTCGAATCGGCTCTTGAACGGCGTCGGAGGCGACTGGATGATATTCGTCCAGTGGTAGCTCGATACGCCGTTCAGATCGATCCAGGAGGCGTAGCGATAGGCGGTGGGATCCACCGCCACGGCACCCGCGAAGGGCACGATCGCGATCTTGGTCGCGCTGGAGAAGGCCGCGCTGGTGTAGACGTAGTCCACGAAGTTCGCCGCCGCGACCTGAACGGCCTTCAGCTTCGACTGGCCGCCGCTGGATTCCGCCATCGAACCGGTATTGTCGAGCACCAGCGCGATTTCGAAGGTCTTCGGCAGCGGGGTGGCGCATTGCGCGACGGCCCCCGGGTTGATCCGCTTGGTGCCGGTAAGCGCGCCGAAGAAGGTCGTCGACAGCTTGTGCGTGGTGAGGGTGATCTTGCGGGGGTTGCTGGTGATGGCCAGGGGATCGACCACCAGGTTCGCCGTCCCCATGGCGCCCGCCATGGTCGTCACGGCGAGGGTGTTGAGGTCGGCCTGCGGGGTCGCGAGCGGCGTCTGGCAGAGGAGCAGCGCCGTGGCGTCGGTCGCGGCCTGCAGCTTCGTCTCCAGCCGCGTGGCGAAACCGTAATCGATCGCAGCGCCGCCGAGCATCAGCATCGGCACGCTGAGGAACGCGAACAGCATGGCGACATTGCCGCCGCGATCCTGGACGAGGCGGTGTCGCCACCGCTTGGCCGCGCCGTCAGGACGCGCGATTGATCGTCGTGCCATCGCAATTCGCGTGATTGGCGTCCGGAAGGACGACTTCGGTGTAGGTGTTGGTGCCGTAGGTTTTTCCGCCACGGGTCGGCCACGGCGCGCTGCTCGTGAACGTGATCGTGTCGCCAACGCCCCTGGCGAGCTTGACCAGGGCGCTTCCGATCATCGGTGCGTAGGTGATGCTGACCTCCGCCAGGACGTAGCGCATCCCTGCCGTCTGGTAGCCGTCCGGGACGGTGAGGCCGGTCGCGGTCCCGGGTCTGCGCGCGGTGGCGTTGGCATTGGCGACGCTGGAGCAGACCAGCGGCACCGGGCTCGGATTCTTCAGGTCGACGCCCATAGCGCTGACCACGATCCTGACCTTCGACGTATCGAACGGGCGCATCACCGCCGTGGCGGAGGCGATGATGTCGTTCATCAGGGTTGGGCTGATCGGGTTCTGCGTGTCGCCCTGCGCGGTCAGGTCCGCGACGGTACGGGCCAGCTGCGTGAGCTTGCGCCACTCGTCGATGGCGTGCGCAACCTCGGTCATGCCCGCCCAGATCGCGAGCAGAAGCGGCAGGATGACGGCGAATTCCACCATCGCACTGCCACGCCTGTCGCGCCGCAGCCGTGCGGCCCGGCGGGTCAGGACGGGCATGGGCTCGCTCCGACGATCTGGTAAGGCTCGGTCCGGAACACCGCGGTGGAGGTCAGAAGGCTCGATCCCGTGCTGGACCCGCTGGTGAATTGCCGCGTGTTCAGACCCATCAGGTTGAAGAAGGTCGGGAACGGCACCGCCGCCGTGACGATCACGATCGTCCCCGGCTGCGCACACCGGTAGTTGGTTCCGAAACTGGTGCTCCAGGTGCCCGTCGCGGTGTCGATCGACTTGCTCGCGCTGGCGCCCGAGAAGGTGCTCGCCGTCGCGACGTCGATCTTGGCGTTCTGGCAATTGAAGACGTTGGCGATGGGCGCGTTGGCCGGCCCGCACATCCGCGTCTTCAGCGCAGCGAGCAACGTCGCGGGATCGGTCTGACCCGCCGTATCGAGCTGGAACTGACCGGTGAAGATCGTTCGGACGGCATTCTGCAGAGCGCGATCGAAGTTCTGCGTGGCCCAGATCTGGAAGGCGATCTGGATGATCGCGCCGCACAGCGCCAGGAACGGCAGYGCCACGAGGGCGAACTCCACGGCGGCGGCGCCGCCGGCATCACGCCCGAGCGCCTTGAGAAGACAACCTGACGTCACTCTATTCGCTAGGCGTATTGGTCCTCGGCCGTTCATGAGCAAACAGAGCGATTCAATCCAAACATCACGACTGATGTGGCCACAAGTCTTTGCGAAAGCCTTAATCTGATCGCGCAGACCCGGCGCGCTACGGTGTTTTCACTATGGGTTGTGTACACAGTGTCGCGATCGGCCGGATCCGTTGACGCATCGTGGCCCCGCACCAGTTCGGTCTCCGCAGGCGTGGCCGGAGAACCGCAAGAGAGCCTCTTTGATCGCGATCGTCGCCGGAGCGGCGGCGACGCTCGCGCTCACCGGCTGCGAGGCCCCGAAACCCGGGCCGGCCGGGCCTCCGGGCGCGAAGGGGGATCAAGGTCCGCCGGGGCCGCAGGGACCCGCGGGACTCAACGGCGCCACGGGCGCCCGGGGTCCGACGGGCGAGACCGGACCGGTCGGACCGCCGGGACCGTCCGGCCCGGCCATGAACAGCCAAGTGCGCCTCGACGTCGCCTGCCGCCGCGACGAGGAATTGATCGGCGCCTATTGCCGGGGCATGGCCGTCTTGCCGTCCGTAACCGTCACGGACGGCGTCTCCACGGTCAGCTGCCTGGACATGACCGCCAAAGCCGCCAAGGATGCCGAGCCCGTCGCGGTCTGCATGAAGACGCCATGAGATTCCTCCTTCCGACCGTCCTAGCGGCATCGGTGTCCGGCGCCGCCTGCGCGCAGTCGTTCGTTCCGTCGGAACGCGCGGCGATCGACCTCGTGAAGGACCGGCGCACCGCCGGCTTCACCACCGTGGCGCGGACGCTGGCCTATGCGCAGCGTGCGACCGGAGGCGCCTTCCGTTTCGGCGGGTACCAGGTCGATTATCGCCCGGGCGCGCCCTTCGCGCGGGTGCGGATCTGCTACCGCCTGGGGATMGACCCGCCGACCTGCGGGCTCGACTACCGCGTCGCCGTCAATCCCGCCCATGTCGAGCCGGCCGACCGCTTCAACGGCCTGTCGCGCGATCTCGAGCACGGCCCGCAGGCGTTCCTGCGGGCGCTCGCCCGCGAGGCCGATCTCCAGCGGCAGCCGGACGCACTGCGGAAGATCCAGGCGGCGCTGGAGCCGTACAACCCCTACGACTGGCGCTGACGATCAGATCAGCCGCGGCCACCGCAGGAGCCGCTCGGGCGCGAAGGCCGCCACCGGCACCGCCGGATCCCGCCCGGCGGCGAGGTCGGCGATGATCTCTCCGGTGATCGGTCCGGTCGAGAGGCCGATATGGCCGTGGCCGAAGGCGAAGAGCAGACCCTCGTGCCGGGGCGCCCGGCCGATCACCGGCATCCCGTCGGGCGTCGACGGACGGGACCCGAGCCAGGGCTCGTTGTCGAGGGGGCCGCCCAGCCGGAGGGTTCCGGCGGCCTCGCGGGAGGCCGCCTCGATCTGGGTGTGGTCCGGGGCGGCCTGACGGGCGTTGAGTTCCACGCCCGACAGGACCCGCACCCGCCGGTCGCCCATCGGCGACAGGATCGAGCCGGCACCGGTATCGAGAACCGGCCGCGTCAGCGGCGGGCTATCCGGATGCAGGGCATAGTGGCGATGGTAGCCGCGCTCCTCCGCCACGGCGAAGCGGTAGCCCAGGGTTCTGGCGATCGCGCCGGAGGCCGCGCCGGCGGCCAGGACGACCTGCCGGGTTTGGACCACGCCGCCCTCGTGAGCCACGCGCCATCCGTTCGACCCGGGCTCGAGGCGCGCGACGCTGCCCCGCAGGCGGCGCCCGCCGAGCCCCGCGAACAGGTCCTCGCAGGCCTCGATCAGCCGGCCCGGCTCACGCACCGAGCCCGTCTCGGTGAGCAGCATCGCCCGCGCGTAGGGACGCACCAACGCGGGCTCCAGGGCATGCAGGGCGGCCGGGTCGAGGATCTCGAACGCGACCCCGTGCCCCGCCAGGATCTCGCGCTCCAGGGCCGCGGCGGCGAAGGCGGCCTCCGTGCGGTAGACCTTGAGCCAGCCGGTCCGCTGCAACCGATCACCGGTTCCCGCCCGGGCCGCGAGGCGCTCGTGGGCCGGATAGGCGGCACTCGTCAGGGGCAGCAGCGCCGCGGCGGCGCGGCGCCATCGGGAGGCCCGCGCGGCCGCGAGGAAATGCGCCGTGTAGGGGATGATGCGCGGGAGATGCGCGTGGTTCAGGCGCAGGCCCCGATCGGCATTGCACAGGTAGGCCGCGAGCTTGCCCCACAGCGCCGGGCTCGACATCGGCAGGATCGACCCGCGGCTGACAACGCCGGCATTCCCGTAGGAGGTCCGCGCCCGCGCCTCGCCGGGATCGCACAGGACGACGTCGAAACCGCGGTCCCGCAACGCGATGGCGCTTGCGAGGCCGACCATCCCGCCGCCGACCACCACGATGTCGGCTGTCTCACCCGTCGCCATGCCGCTTCAGTCCGCCCTGCACCAGGGGCGACCTTCTGACGGGTTTTCGCGGTCCTGGGTAGCGGAGCGCGGACGGAGGCCTTTACCGGCGCGAAGTCCCGCGCACATTCCCGTGGAGATCGGCTAGAGAGCGGGCATGACCCTCGTCCGCTTCGCCCCCTCGCCGACCGGCTATCTCCACATCGGCAACGCCCGGCCGGCCCTGCTCAACGCCCTGTTCGCCCGCCGGACCGGGGGCCGCTTCCTGCTGCGTCTCGACGACACCGACGCGGAGCGCTCCACGGAGACCTTCGCCGCCGCGATCCGGGAGGATCTGGCCTGGCTCGGCATCGAGCCCGACCTGTTCGCCCGGCAGAGCGCCCGCAAGGCCCAGCACGACGCCGCGGCCGAGCGCCTGCGCGCGGCGGGCCGGCTCTATCCCTGCTACGAAACCCTGGAGGAGCTGGAGCGCCGCCGCCGGCGCCAGCTCGGGCGGGGCCAGCCGCCGATCTACGACCGGGCGGCCCTGCGCCTCACCGCCGAGGAGCGCACGGCGCTGGAGGCCGAGGGCCGCCGGCCGCACTGGCGCTTCCTGCTGGAGGCGCGGACCGTGACGTGGGACGATCTCGTCCGTGGTCCGGCCCATGTCGATTGCGCGTCCCTGTCGGATCCGGTGCTGATCCGAGCTGACGGCAGCTACCTCTACACGCTGCCCTCCGTGGTGGATGACGCCGATCTCGGCGTGACCCACGTCATCCGCGGCGAGGACCACGTCACCAACACCGGCGTGCAGGTGCAAATCTTCGAGGCGCTGGGCGCGGCCGTTCCAATCTTCGGGCACCATAATCTGCTGACCACGGCCGACGGGGAAGGTCTGTCGAAGCGACTCGGACATCTGTCGCTGCGCGGCCTGCGCGAGGCGGGCTACGAGCCCGCGGCGGTGCGCTCGCTGGCGGTGCTCACCGGCTCGGCCGAATCGGTGCGGGCCGTGCCCGACCTCGACACCCTCGCGAGCCTCGTCGATCTCGGCGAAATCTCGCGGGCGCCGGCCCGCTTCGACCCGACCGAACTCGACGGCCTCAACGCCCGCCTCGTCCACGCCCTGCCCTACGCCGCGGTGGCCGAGCGCCTCACGGCTCTCGGCATCCCGCAGGACTCCGCGGAGGCCTTCTGGCTTGCGGTGCGGGCCAATCTCATACGGGTGCCGGATGCTGCCGCATGGTGGCAGGTGGTTGCCGGCCCGGTCACGCCGGTGCTGTCGGAGCCCACGGTGATCGCGGCCGCGTGCGAGACCTTGCCGCCCGCGCCCTTCGGCCCCGACACCTGGAAGACCTGGACGGCTGAGATCCGCAGCCGGACCGGCGCGAAGGGACGGGGCCTGTTCATGCCGCTCCGACTCGCCCTGACCGGTCTGGAGCACGGCCCGGACCTCGCGGGCCTGCTGCCGCTGATCGGGCCGGACCGCACGGCGCGGCGGCTGGCCGGCGAGACCGCCTGAGCTACCCGGCCTCGGCGTCCGCCAGCTTGGTCGCCAGCAACTTGTCGACGCGCCGTCCGTCGAGATCCACCACCTCGAAGCGCCAGCCGGCGATGTCGCAGGTCTCGCCGGTCTCCGGGAGACGCTGAAGCATCGCGATGACGAGGCCGGCCGCGGTGGCGTAGTCGCGCGAGGGCGGGAGCCGCAGGCTCAGCCGATCGGCCAGTTCGTCGGCGGGCATCGAGCCGGCGATCAGCCAGGATCCGTCCGCGCGGCGGACCGCGTCCGGCTCCGTATCCTCGGCCGGGAACGCCCCCGCGATGGCGTCGAGGATGTCGGCGGGCGTCACGAGGCCGTCGAAGTGCCCGTACTCGTCGTGCACCAGCGCCATGGGCACCGGCGCCTTGCGCAGGGCCTCCAGGGCATCGAGGGCGTCGAGGGTGTCGGGCAGGACCGGGGCGCGGCGGACATGCGCGCGCAGGTCGAGCGCTTCGCCCCGGGCAAGAGGGCCGATCAGGTCGCGCAGCTGCAGCACGCCGATCATCGCGTCGGGACCGCCATCGGCCACGGGCAGGCGCGCATAGGCGCTGCTGAGCACCCGTGCCCGGACGACCTCCGGATCGTCGGTGAGATCGATCCAGACCACGTCGGTGCGCGGGGTCATGACGCCGCGGACCAGCCGATCGCCGAGCCGCAGGACACCGGAGATCATCGCCCGCTCGTCGCCCTCGATGACACCGGCGGTCTCCGCCTCGGCAACGAGGCTGCGGAGTTCCTCCTCGGTCACCGCGCTGGCGCTCTCGGTCTCCTGGCCGATCAGCCGGAACACCGCCCTGGTCGAGGCGTCGAGGAGCCACACGGCCGGCAGGGCGGCCCGGGAGACCACGCGCATGCCGGGCGCCACCGCGCAGGCGATCCGTTCAGGGTCGCGCAGGGCGAGATGCTTCGGCACCAGCTCGCCGATGATTACCGACAGGTAAGTGATCACCGCGATCACCAGGGTGTAGCCCAGCGTGTCCGCCAAGCCCTTGCTCAGGCCGAGGTCGATCAGCACCAGGGCGAGGCGGTCGCCTAAGGCCGCCCCCGAGACCACACCGGACAGGATGCCGATCAGGGTGATCCCGATCTGCACGGTCGACAGGAAGCGTCCCGGCTCCTCGGCCAGCGCCAGGGCGGCCTGCGCACCGGGCCGGCGATCCTCGGCGAGAGCCCGAAGCCGGCTCTTGCGCGCCGACACCACGGCCAGCTCCGACAGCGAGAAGACGCCGTTGAGCGCGATCAGCAGGATGACGACGACGAGTTCGATCAGGCCGGATCATTGAGCCGCGACCCTGCCGGGCGGGGGCGGCTCCCTCTGGTGGCGCGAGGCTGCAACATGGGAGCGCGTCTGCGGCCGGTCAACGGCCAAGCCTCGGGCGCGCCTCGATCAGTGCGGCATCGAGCAGGAAGCTGCCGTCGGACTCGATGCGGAAATGGGCGGTGACCTCCGCGGGCGCCACCGCCTGAAGGGACCGGATCGCCGCGACATGGGCTGCGGGCGTCCGCATCCGGGCGATCCAGCTCGCGAACTCCATGCGCGGCCGGCTGGGGGTCGTGTTGTCGACATCGAAGCCCGCGACCTCCAGCAAGGCGCGCCATTCCGACACCCGGTAATCGCGCACATGCGACGAGTCGCGAAGCAGTTCCAGCGCCTGCAGGTGCGTGTCGAGCAGCGGATCCTCTGGGGCGACGATGTCGCTGACGACGAGGAACCCGTCCGGGCGCAGCACCCGCCGCGCCTCCGACAGCGCGGCCGCCACATCGCGCCAGTGATGGGCGCTGTAGCGGGTCAGGACCGCATCGAACGCGGCGTCCGGGAAGGACAGGACCTCGGCGCCGCCCTGACGGGTCTCGACCCGGTCAAGGCCGCGCCTTGACGCCTCGGCGGCGACCGCCGCCAGCATCTCGGCCGACAGGTCGTAGGCCGTGACCACGGCGCCGGCGGCGGCGGCCGCGAAGGAGACGTGGCCGCCGCCGCAGCCGAGGTCGAGAACCCGCGCCCCCGGCCGGGCGCGGACCCGTTCGCCGATCCGGTCGAGGTCGGCACCGGCGGCGTGCACGGCGCTCGTGACGTAGGCGGCGGCCTGCGCTCCGAACTGGTCGACGACGTGTCGCACGTGGCTGCGCTCGCTCATGGGCGGATCTCCGGTTCAGGTCGCCAGCGGCGCGAGGCGGGACAGCCGAAGGGCGATGATCAGTGCCAGACCGTACAGTCCGCCCACGAACAGCACCACGCCGTTCCAGCCAGAGTGGGCGAAGAACCAGCCGCCCGCGGTGCCGAGGACCGACGAGCCCAGATAGTAGAGGCACAGGTAGATCGAGGAGGCCTGCGCGCGGTCCCGCAGGGCGCGCCGCCCGACCCAGCTGCTCGCGACCGAATGGGCTCCGAAGAAGCCGATCGTCGTGACCACGATGCCGCTCACGATCAGCAGGATGCTGTCGGCGAGGGTCATCAGGATGCCGGCGAGGCCGACGCCCGTGGCGAGCCACAGGACCCGCCGCCGCCCGAAGCGGCTCGCCAGCTCACCGGTGACAGGGCTGCTCACCATCCCGGCGACGTAGACCGAGAAGATCAGGCCGATCACCGTCTGGCTCAGCGAGAACGGCGGATCGAGCAGGCGGAAGCCGATGTAGTTGTAGATGCAGACGAAGCCGCCCATCAGCAGGAAGGCCTCGGCGAACAGCCACGGCAGGCCGGCATCGCGGAAATGATGGGTGAAGCTGCCCGGCACCTCCCGCCACGCCAGGCGGCGGGGGACGAAGCGGCGCGAGGGCGGAAGCCCGCGCCAGAACGCCACGGCGGCGGCGAGCGCGAGGCCGCCGATCAGGGCGAGCCCGGCGCGCCAGCCCAGATGGTCCGCCATGACTCCGCTGATCAGGCGGCCCGACATGCCGCCGAGGGCATTGCCGCCGACGAGCAGTCCCATCGACAGGCCGATCGCCTGTGCGTCCATCTCCTCGGCGAGGTAGGCCATGGCCACGGCCGGCAAGCCGCTGGCGGTCAGTCCGGCAAGGGCGCGCAGGGTCAGAAAGCCGTACCAGCCCGGCACGAGGGCCGCCACGATGGTGAGGAGCGCCGATGCGACCAGCGAGGCCAGCATCACCGGCTTGCGCCCCCAGAATTCCGAGAGCGGGCTGACCGCCAGCAGCGCCACCGCCAGCAGGCCGCAGGGCAGCGACAGGGCGAGGCTGCTCTCGGCCGGCGAGACGCCGAATTCATCCGCGAAGATCGGCAGCAGCGGTTGCACCGCGTAGAGCACCGCGAAAGTCGAGAACCCGGCGGCGGCGAGCGCCAGCGCCGTGAGGCGGAAGACCGGTGTGCCCGACCGGATCAGCCCGCCGTCCGCCTCGCTCGCCATCGCCGTCCCGTGCTGCGCATACTCGCCCGGTGGTGAGGCTGAAGCCCGGCGCCGTCAACCGTCGGTGCCGGGCCGCGTCCTCAGCGCGGCGGCGGGGCCTGTCCCTGACCTTGCTGGAGCAGCGGCGTGATCCGTCGGACCGTGACGCGGCGGTTCTCCCGCGACGGGCTCTGCGTGTTCACCTTCAGGTACTGTTCGCCGTATCCCTGCGTGGTCAGGTTCTCCGGGGGCACCTGGAACTGCTGGGTCAGCACGGTCGCCACCGACTGCGCCCGCCGGTCCGACAGGGACAGGTTGTCGATGTCGGACCCCACCGCGTCGGTGTAGCCCTCGATCAGGAAGACCTCCTGCGGGTTCGCCCGGATCGCCTTGTTGATCGCCGCGGCGATGACCGACAGCCGCGCCGCCTGATCCGGCGTCACGGTGAACGAGCCGGTGTCGAAGGTGATCGTGTCGATGTCGACCGACCGCATCCGCGCGCGCAGATCCGGGCTGTAACGGATCTGATCGAGCGTGTAGCGGCGGTCGACCGCGACCACCGGCGGCGCCGTGAGCGCCTCGTACACCGTCCCCTCGTCCGCCTGATCGTACTCGACGATGTAGCGATCGCGCGGAATCCGGATGTCCGGCGGCGGCAGCACGACGACGTCCTCGTAGATCGGCCGCGGCGGTCCGGCATAGCTGTTGTCGATGATCAGCACCTCGCGGCCGTCGCGGAAGCGGCGGTAGCGGCGCAGCAGCCTGCCTCCATCATCCGTGACGGTGACGATCTGCTCGCCGCCCGGCCGGTCGATGAAGCTGTAGAAATCGGCTCCGCGCCGTTCGTAGCGGTAGCCGCGCGGGTCGAGATCCCGGAAGCGCTCGTTCTCGTCGTGGCGGATCAGGTAGGTGTCGCGATCGCGGACGATGATCCGGCCCGGCTCCCGATAATAGGTGTAGCCCCCCTCGCTGTACTCGCGCCGGTCGCGCCGGACCTGCTCGTAATTGCGGACGTCGTCGTCCTGGCGGAAGCCGCCCGGGATGTAGCCCGGTTGACCGGGCGCGTTGAAACTGCCGCGATCAGCCGGGCGACCCGGGCTCGGTTGAGCCGGCTGGCCCGGCAGCACCGCGCCCGGCGGCACCCCGCCTGGCGCCGGAGCCTGACCCGGAGCCGGTGATTGTCCCGACGGCTGGAACGGCCGGCCTGGTACGCCCGGCGCCATGTTCGGCGGGACGGGACGTCCGGGCTCCGCGCCGGGAGCGCCATTGGTCTGGAGACGACCATCGGGCTGGACGTCCTGGCGCTGCACCGGCCGGCCGGGCATGCCCGGAGCCATGTTGGGCGGCACGGGCCGACCCGGCTCCGCGCCGGGGCCGGCATTCGGCTGCGTACGGCCTTCGGGCTGCGCATCCGGCCGCCGATCCGGCCGGCCCGGCGCGCCGGGCGCCACATTCGGACCCGCGCCGGGGGCGGCGTTCGGAGGCGGCGATCGTGTCTCGGGGGCGGGTGTTGTCGGGGGCGGGTGTTG
>NZ_JBFUGA010000026.1:0-57018 GCF_056403155.1 Methylobacterium sp. P3_A11 | reverse complement strand
GGCCGGCCGCCGCGTCACGGCGCGCGGGGCGCGGGCGCCGGAGGAACCGCCGGTCCGAGCCGGCATAGCCGAAGGTGTCGATGAAAGAGCGACGCACGGATATTTCTATTCGCAGAGGGCAAGCCGCATTCCGGACCTGAATGTCCGGATCTTCTTGATCGGCTTGTGCCTGCGCCCGGGAAACGCGCGCCAACCTGTGTTAAGTCGCCCCGCCCAAGCCTGCGCAACGGGCGGGACAACTCAGGAAACGGCGCCGCGACGCGTCCGCGGGGGCGCGACGGACCGGGCCGCGCTAGGTCGCGGCGGCGCCCACCGTGTCGGCCATGCGCGCCCGGCGTGTGCCCAAGGGGCGGGGCGCGCCGACGGTGGTGTCCTCGGCGGTCTGATGCTCCATCTCGGCGTTCACCTGGGCGCCGGTCAGCACGATCATGGTGGAGAGCCAGATCCAGGTCATGAAACCGATCGCCGCGCCGAGCGAACCGTAGGTCTTGTTGTAGCTGCCGAAATGGGCGACGTACCACGAGAACAGCAGCGAGGCGGCGAGCCACAGCACGGCCGCCAGGACGCCCCCCGGCGTCACCCAGCGCCAGCGCGGCGCATCCCGGCTGGGGCCGTAGCGATAGAGCATGGCGAGCCCGAGCAGCACCGCCAGGAGTAGCGCCGGCCAGCGCAGCAGCGTCAGCCACCACGCATCCGTGCCGAGCCCGACGAAGGCCAGCACCACCGGCAGCACCACAATCGCCGACAGGGCGAGGACGAGGAACAGCAGCGCGCCGCCCGTGAAGGTCAGCGAGACCAGATTGAGCACGACGAAACTGCGCGTCTCGCGCTCGTTGTAGACGAGGTTGAGCGCGTCGAAGACGTGCTTCACGCCGCCATTGGCGCTCCACACCGAGAGGGCGACGCTGATCAGCAGGCTGAACCCCAGCGTGGTATTTCCCTGCTCGTTGAGCCGCTTGACCTGATCGCTGATGATCTCGAGGGCGCCCTGGGGCAGGATCCCCTGCAGGCTGGCGAGCTGGTCGTTGATGGTCGATGCGTCGGCGAAGAGCCCGTAGCAGGAGACCAGGGCCGCCACCGCCGGGAAGATCGCCAGGAGCGTGAAGAACGTGACACCGGCCGCGATCAGCGACAGGCGGTTCTCGCCGATGTCGTGATAGGTGCGCAGCGCGATGTCCTTCCAGCCCTTGGCGGGGATCTCGGTCGGGGTCGACGCGCCGCGGCCGCGATCGGTCTGGGTACGGGCCACGGCCTCGGCCTCGCGGCCTTGGTGCGCGGGCGAGGGACGGCGCGCGCCGTCCCGCTCGGAGGGCTGGACGGAGCTTCGGGCCGGCGCCCCCGTTCGGCGCGGGAGGGCCACGAGACCGATCAGTGCGGTGGCAAGCGCCAGCGTCCAGACCGTCGAGGCCTGTCGGTCCGGACCGGCGGTCTCGGTGGGGGCTGAATCGGGCGCTGACATCGGCGACTCTCGGCGACTTGGGGCAGGCATCGGGACGGCACTCCGCTTGCGCCAACGGCGGCGCTTGCGTGCATGGCGGCACACGGGCGGCGCACCCGAAGGGCGGCCGCTGCCCTGGGGAACACCGCGGCGCGGGGAACGGTTCGCTGCCCGGTTTCGAGGAGGGTGCGGATCCGRCAGGCCGCGCCTGACCGCCGTCGCCGCGGTCGTCACCGGGACCGGGCGGGGCGGCCGCGCCCGGGGCCTCCGACCGTGCCGGACGTGCCGGCCCCGCGGCCGAGCCCGGTTCGGGGAAAGCGCTAACCCATGTTGCGGCATGGGCGGCCCCGGCACGCCACAACCGGTCATACGGGCCAGATCAGCCCACCCGCCGACGACCGGACCGTATGCCCGACACCGAAGGCTTGCCCCTCCTCGATGCCGTCGAGGATCTTCCAGAGGAGGCCGGGGAGGAGACCCGATACGGCCTGCCCGAGGCCGTGCGGGCGCATCTCGGCACCCTGCTCGGCCACACCTACGACCGGATCGGCCTCGAGCCGGGGACCGCAGCGAATCCCTTCGCGGAGCTGCTGGCGCGACTGGAGACCGCCCTGGCGCAGGCTGAGGGGGGACGCGACCGGGCGTTCCGCGCGGGCCTGCTGGAGGTGGTGCCGGCCCTGCACCGCTTTGCGGTCTCCCTCACCCGCGACCCGGCCGCTGCGGATGACCTCGTGCAGGACACCCTGCTGCGCGGCTGGCGCGGCCGCGGCGGCTTCACCCCCGGCACCAACCTGGAGGCGTGGCTGTTCACGATCCTCCGCAACGTCTTCTACAGCCAGCACCGCAAGCACGGCCGCGAGGTCGCCGACAGCGACGGCAACCACGCCGAGCGCCTGACCAGTATTCCCGAGCAGGGGGGCCATCTCGACCTCCAGGACGTGCGCGCCGCCCTCGACCGCCTCGCGCCGGTGATGCGGGAGGCGCTGGTCCTCGTGGCGATCGAGAACCTGAGCTACGAGGAAGCGGCCGCCGTGATGAACTGCCGGATCGGCACCGTGAAGAGCCGGGTCTGGCGCGCCCGCGAACAGCTCGCGCGGATGCTCGGCTACAGCGGGTCCGAGATCGGCAGCGACGGGATTATGCTGTCGGTGACCGGCACCGCGCCCTGAACGGGCCGGCGCCCCGACCCGACACCGAGTTTTCCGCTGTCGAACAGGTCATTTCGACCCGTGAGCCTCGGTATTCAGCGGGAAATTTGACTTAGGTGAAAGCGCCCGGGCCGGTGCCTGGGCGATATGGAACGGGTTGGGTCGATCCGTCGACTCGGCTCGGCTCCCATCGGTGTGACACCCCCCCGATCCACCGATGGGAGCTCCATCTCCCGGACGCTCCCGCCTCAGGTCGAGGGGTCGCCGGTGCGGTCCGCGTCGAGCTGCTGCAGCAGCTCCGCCAGCCGGGGATCCAGAACCTCGTCGATCACCGGATCGTACAGCGCCCGCAACTGGTGGCCCAGCCGCAGTCGCGTCGGCCCGTCGAGGACCGGGCTGGAGGCGACGGGCACCACCCGCAGGGCGGTCGCAGCCCCGCCGGCGGCGGGTTTGGGGGCGGATCGCCCCGGACGGATCGGGTCGGCGCGTCGGTGTTCGGGATGGGGCATGGCTCCTACATCGGCCCGCACCCCCGCGACGGCAACCACCCGTCGGCGCGAAGTCCCGCCCCGGGCTCCATCGTGCTCTCAGGCATCGTCCTCGGGCGCGAACACCTCGCCCTTCTCGGCCAGGAGGGCGTCAGCCTCGTCACGGGCCAGCACGTCCCGGGGAACGGCCGGATCGCGGCGGCCGACGGCCCGCGCCAGCGCGCCGTCCCAACCGGGCGGAAGGGCATGGCCCCGTCCGGCGAGGATCTCCCCGGACCGTCGGCAGACCCGCGCCCAGTCCTGCGCGTCCAGCGCCGCGAAGTCGGTTCCGAGGCCGAGTTCGGCGGCGGCTCCGGTCGCAGCCTCGGTCCAGCCGGGCGGTGGTGACGGGCTGTCGGTCATGGGTACGGCCTCCTGCCGGGATTGCGACGGTCCGGCGGACGAGTGGTGCGCGGGCGCGCCTGAATCAGCGCATGCCATGGGCCGCGAGTTCCTCGGGTACGGTTGCGGCCGCATCCTGCCGGGCCAGAATGGCGTCGAGGGCGACCGGGCGGTCGTTCCAGGCATCCACGCCGACATCGCAGGAACGGGTGGTGTCGGGCAGCCAGCCGTGGCTGTGCCCGTAGAGGTGGCGCGTCTCCCGCCACAGGCCCGGCCAGGCCCGGTGCGCGTAGTGCGACAGGAACAGGCGATGTGCCCGCCCCCGCGCGTCCGCGACGGACAGGCGGACGCTTTCCACCGGTGGCTCTGCCCAGGGCAGGTCCAGCACGCGGTTCGAATCGTGGTTGCCCCGGACCAGGTACTTGGCGCCGTTCAACTGCGCGAAGATCGCCGCGCATCGCGCGCGGCTCGCGTGAGCGGCGAAGTCGCCGAGGTGCCAGACGGAATCGTCCGGGCCGACGACGGCGTTCCAGCCGGCGACCAGGGCCGCGTCGTGGGCCTCGACGTTGCCGAATCGCGCCCCGCGATGGCGGAGGATATGCGGGTCGCCGAAATGCGTGTCCGCGGTGAAGAAGATCGCCATGCCGTGAAGACCTGGGCCGCGATCGCATCCCGTCCAGACCGGCCGCCCCCTCCGCCCCGGGCCGCGCGGCATTCCGCCCCCGGACCGGCGCCCCGCGGCGCCTTGCCGGGGCGCGGGCTTCCGTCGCAGAAGGCGGGCGAACCGCGCGACCGTGGCTTCGGATGGAGCCGGAGCGCGCGAGCCCGGCCGCACCTCCGGCGGACGGCAGGCCGAGGGGGCCGATGGGCCGAGGCGATGCTCGATCCCGACATCTATGCGTATCTCCTCGCGGCGGCCCAGGCGCATCCGCCCCTGCAGGCCGCCCTCCTGCAGGCGGGGCCGATCCGCATCGAGCCGCCGGCGCATCCCTGCGTCGCCGACCGCCTGTTCGTCGAAGTGGTCAACCAGCAGCTCTCGACCCGGGCGGCGGCGGCGATCTGGGCGCGGATCGAGACCGCCGCCGCGGCGGCGGGCCTGAGCCCCCGGGGCCTATTCGAGGCCGGTGACGCGGCGCTGTTGCGGGCTTGCGGCATCTCGGGCAACAAGGTGCGGGCGCTCCAGGCGATCGTGGCGGCGGAGGTCGCGGGCGTGCTCGGTCCCGATCTCGGCCGCCTGCCGCATCCCGCGCGGGCGGCGATCCTGTGCGGCATCCACGGCGTCGGACCCTGGACGGCCGACATGATCGGCATCTTCCACTTCCACGACCCCGACATCTGGCCGGCGGGCGACGCGGCGGCGGCGGGCTGCCTGCGCCGCCTGACCGGGCAGGCGGATACCGGCGCGGTGGCGGCCGCCTTCGCGCCGTACCGCTCGATCCTGGCCCGCTACCTGTGGCGGATCAAGGATACGGGCTTAGTCGCGTCCGATGGATCCGCCGAGCATCCCCGCGACGCGGCGAAATCCGGGTGACGGACAGCCGGGGATCGGCTATCCGTCGACGCCCTCCGGGCCCGTAGCTCAATGGTTAGAGCCGGCCGCTCATAACGGTCTGGTTGCAGGTTCGAGTCCTGCCGGGCCCACCACCCATCATCCAACGTGTTGCGTACGCTGGATGAGCGTCGGCCCTCCGGCTTGCAACCGGACCCGCATGACACGGGGCCAGACAGGAACGACGACGTGCCCCCTCCTGGCTACGTGACCCGCCGCGACGGGCCGTGTCGGTCCGCGCGCCGCGGTTCCGATGACGGCGCCGCCCCGTTCCGCGGCCCGCATCGGGCGCGCCCTCGAGACCCGGTTGCCCGCGGAGTCAAGCCCTTAACGCCGCCCGGGCCAACCGTGCGGTCGAGGAGCGGTCTACGGGGGCGGGGCTCATACGCGGCTTCGACCTCACCCCGCCCGGAACGCGGGCTGGACTTGGTCGGATCGGGCGGCCTTCGTCGCGGCGCCAAGCGCCACCGACCGCGACTTCGTGGAGAGAAGGCCTCCCCTCGGCCTGCTTGGCCCGACGCCGCAGCCATGGCGGAGTGAATCGCACTGGCGAAGCGCCTGCTCGTTGACGCTCGATCGTTGCTCCCCACCAATTCCCAGATATACTGCTGGCGCGTGAGCGATGGACCAATCGATGGCCGCCAGAATTAATCCGCTAGCGCTGGTCTGGATAGCGATGATTTGTTTCGCCTCGCTCTCAGCCGCCGCCGGCGACATCAGCGTGGCCGATGCCAAGATAACCGGCGGTGAACTTTGGATAATGGGCTATTCCGACGAGCACGGCGCCGATATCAATCTCGATGGCCAGTTTTCACACCAAATCGACAATAGAGGATATTTCGAATTTCGCGTCGTCTATCATCCCGCCACGTGCATCGCGACGCTGCGCACGACGCGTCAGGAGCGCAAGATCGTCGTTGCCAATTGCGGTGAGCAAGGTCCAGCGGGACCCCCGGGACCCCCGGGTACCGCGGCCACAACCGGCCCCAGCACCAAGGTCGAACAGGGCGACGCGATGGACGGCGCCAAACCGTCCGAGTCTCGAGGAGCGGGGATATCCAGAACGGCCGTCGCGGGTCCACCCGGACCGCCAGGGCCGAGGGGTCCGCCGGGACCGGCCGGGCCTCCAGGGCCTGCCGGGCCGGCAGGGCCTGCCGGACGAGCGGGAGCCGCCGGCAAGGTCGGGCCGCCCGGACGACCGCCAGCCGTTCGACCCACCGTGGCGCGGACGTCGCCCACGCGTCCGGCGCCAAGGGCCTCGCCGAACCGACAAGGCGCGAGAAACCCCAATTCCGGTGGGGAACCCGGAGCGGGTGACGGCGTGAGCCCAGAAGACCAGTACTGACCCCTAGGCCGTCAGGCCCCGCCCGCGCCAGCACTGACCCACCGAGCCCAAGCGTGCGCCCGAAGAAACGTCGACGCCGGCCGGCTCCGGAAACGCAGCTCTTCCGTCACACCGGGACTGGCCGGTCGAAATCCGGCACTCAAACGAACTGACTCAATTCATGTGGGTCCGCCACGATGGAACGCAGAGCTATTTACGGGATCGACGCCAGCGCCCGATTCATCGACCAGCCAGACCACATCTGTATCAGAAACGAGGATTGGTCGACCAATATTTTTGTCTTTAAGCCAGCGCGTGAATCCTGAGAAACCGCTGGTATGAAAAACCATTGGCCGGGCCAAGGGTCGAAACGCCTTCATCAACCCCTGAGCTTCGGCATCGCCGATGTCCTTGTCCAGGACCTGGCCCAGGAACCGCATTCTCTCGGCCGCCATCTTGGGAGAGTATCCCTTCACGGAGGTGAGCTCACGGGTGCAATTCATCGAGTATCCAGCTCGCGAAACCGGAATAGAAACATCACCACACACGTATAAGGCCCGGCCGGAAAAGACCGCGATGGGTCGCTCATCGGGCGCAGTGAAAAGGACGGCATTCCGAGGGGTTTTATCGCGGACCATCCGTAGCCAGACCGGCATCTCCTTCGAATCAGGTGCGATGTCCGGGTCGTAAATGTCTAATGGAACGGCATAACGCAAATCAGGGCTGGTCCAGCGGGGAAATTCGTAGATCACGCAGGACAAAAACAATGCGGTCAATACACCCGCTACGACCCATGATCTCGAACCGCCATGAGCCCAACGGGAAATCGCAGCCGCGACCACAGGTGYCGCGAACAGCAGTGCCGTGAAGAGAAATTTGTATTCGACGCCGTCGCGAACCGCGATCACGACATAGGCCATTTGCAAGCCGAATGTCACGAAGATGGAAAATAGAACGGATGGCGACGAATATTTTCTTCGAAAGGCGACGATGAACAAAAGAACTGCGTCAATTGAACAATATATCCATCCCCAGCGAGCAAACTGAAGCGGAAAATCTCGAGCTTTTATCAGACTGAAAGGCGGAACTTCCGAGTCCCTTCCGAGAAAAATCCCGTACCAAATCACTATGCTAAAGCACGCGCCCCAAAGGAGGACCGCCAGTCCCATTTTGATAAGGGCTTGATGATGAGGTGCTCCAACTCCGCGGATCCATTGTACGACTTCATAGGCAACCAGTGTTCCCGCGACCGCCAGACACGAGGGAAGGAAAAGCGGATAAACCGAACAGCTCGCCAAAGACGAAAGAATTGCGAGGATGAGAAAGGATAAGCGTTTAAATTCCAGATAACTTAGGACCGCAAATACCATCACCGCGAAAGAGGACAACCCGAAGACCATGGTGTCCATATTCTGGATTTTCTCCATCATGGGCGTAATGCGTGCTTCTCCCACCGCATGATATCCACCTTTGAATATTCCAATTACGATATCAGGCAGTCCTACAGCAAGAAGCGCAACAGCAACACTCGCGACTGTCGTCACGATGGATTGTCGGTGCCCAAGGATCAGGACCGTGCCTTCGGTAACGAAGACGAACATTCCGATAAAGTGCAACACATTGATCGGCAGGAACAGCCTGGTCGGCGAGATCCCGAGAAGTTTCGAGATCGCGGCAAGCTGCGTCCACCCCAACCAGCCGTAGTTCAGCCGAAGCCCTGCCATCTCGAACTCTTCAGGGATTCGAGGCAACAGGTTGATCTGCTGGATTGCTGCGACCTGCATCATGTTATGCCAATTGTAATCTGTTCGAAACGTCTCGCTCAGGACAGTAAAGATAATCGGAGCCACCAGAGCGCAGGCCAGGAGCGTGGGGTAGCCCGTCCCCCGGACGCTGAGACTTGGGCGCCAGTACAATGCGACGCCGATCGCTGCGAGCGCGTCCAGCGCGCCAGCGAGGAACACAAAATGTTTGAAATCCAAACCGAGGGCTATCGCGACCAAGAGTTCCAGGGACAGAACCCCGGGTGAAAGAACGAAAGCCGCCAAAACTCTTAATCGGACCGGAATCGCGTCTGCCAAGACGGCGACCAGCAAAAACCCCGGCGCCACCATCAAAGAGCCGACGAGCATCAGACTCGCGGCCTGTGTAGCAATCGCTGCCATAGCGCCCTTTGAGAGATTGCTGCTCGCAGGACGATACTACAATGAAAAATTCTTATGCGCAATGTACCATTCATAGCCACCCAACGAAGACTTCAAAGGAAGCACGTCAGGCGTCGGGCGGCGATCGATACTTTCCCTGACGCGCCCGTGACGTCAGAGATCGGATTTTATGGCGTACATTAATGCGTAATTCTCGATCTTGCGTCCATCCGAAAACACTTTGATCAAGATCCATGCAAGGACACTGCCTCCGGATCTGCAAATTCGGGGTCTCGCGGTGCTACGGGATTCGTCCGCTGCGTCCGGTCGAATTTTCTGGGCGCAGCCGCCACTCATGTGCTGATTGGAGTTCAACTGAAACGGTTTGTCCCTAAATTCATCGTCAGCCAGCATTTTGTATTTAGCAAATGTCAAACGCATCAACCGTCGACATTCCAATCTAAGATGATCGGCTGGTATCATTGCCAAACATCATCATGCACAAAACGGCGACGATCATAAAGTGAAGAATATGATCTCGCGCGAGGAACGTGGACTCCGTAAAATTGTGCCCAATACAAAAGACCAATACGGCCAGATACAGAGCGCCGTCCCGGTCGTCATATCCCGGATGGCTCAAAAGCCTTGCAACGGGCCGTATTAAAAGACAATACACGGCAATTGCAAGGCCAGGAAGGCCGATCTGCGAAGCAATATCCAAATAGCCATTGTGCCCCTGGGAGGCAATCTCGAACCAACTTCCTCCTTTAGCGTAATCATAAACCGGGCTCACCGTACCAATGTACCAAAATGAGCCATATCCGGCCCCCAAAAACCAGTGATCGGCAATATAAGCAATCAACACGCGCCAGATTTGTGAGCGGCCGGTCAAGGTGTCGTCCCGATCCAGCGGGGCCATCAACACCTCGCCATACCACAGCAGGCCGACCCCCAGGCAAAAGGCCGCCGTCAATGCGGCCATCAAGGCAAACGGCCAGTTTCGATGATTATTGGCGCGGAACGCGTGCCCTAATAGAACGGCCAAGAGAAGGAGGGCCGTCGAAGTTTTGGATCCCGTTTTGACCAAGAATACAAAGGATGCCACGACGGCAATCCATTTCAATAAAGGATTTTGTTGCCCATTTCCGAACAAGAAAATCAGTACGGTTATTGCGCATATTGCGCCCATAAAGTTCTTTTCAGGATAAATCCCGCGCCAGTCACCGATGAGGGCCGCATCTCGGCCAGCTTCGAACTGGTGGATCCCGATGTTCGGGAACAACGCAACGGCCGCATAGCTCGCGACAACGGCCAGCAGCAGAACGATCCGGATATGAGCGATCGTCTTCGAGACCCCGAGTGATTGAATCGCAACAGCCGTAGACAGCGCAACGATTGTTGTTAACCCCAAACGACGCGTCGCGATGGAAGGATCGATAGCCCAAATGATGCTCAGCCAAGAATAAGCCAGCACCACACAGATGCTTGTCGGAAGCGCGGACAAGACCCGGAGATCACGATGCGCATTCGATCCGAACATGATGACCAACAGAATGAAGACATATCCCAATTGCCGGATCGGATTTCCTTCCGCCATCGAAGAAGCGTCGCCGCCGCTCAACCCATCCTGTGTGATCGGCGCGCTGACAACCATCACGCAGAGCGCAAAGAAAGCGATCGACAAGAGACTCTCATGAGCGACATGCCCCGAAATATCTTTATCGACATCGAAACGATCTGCTCTCATAGACTTCCCTTCACGCGCCTCGAAAACAGAACTGGCCAATTTGGAAATAGCGATGACCTTAGCTTGAGATCGTCGGCGACAGCGCTCTATGCCCGCTCACACAGACACGACAAGTTCGAAATCGTTGAGCTATGTAAACGATCCAAAACATGTCTCGGCTTCATTTTTGCTTCAGAGATCCGATATAATTAGTGACGGTACTGAACCCAGCCGCACGGCTCCATGAGCGCTGTCGCATTCGATTGCTTATCGTGTAGGAAGACACGAAAAAGATGCAGCTTCGGATCCGTGTGCATCGAGAAAATATAGGATCCTGAGCGCCAATCTGTCCAGCTCAGTATGAGCAGCCGCCTCTTGCGGCGAGCCATTGCTACCGACGCCGTAGCGTTCCCAGATTCTGAAATTCGCGTTCATGCGCTGCCCGTCCAGCGCTCAGGAGCGTCCGACAAAGCCTCTGTTCGATATGCCGGTCAGCGCCGCGCGGTGGGATGTTCGAGGGCGACCGCCGTTCGGCTTGGCCGGCTCAGGCTGTAGCAAGGGTTCGCTCACCACCCGCAGGCCGTCAGAAAGAAGCGGTGACGCCATCCCTCCTGGACGCGCAGCTATGGGTTTTGTGCGACGCTCGTAGCTCGGCGTTGGCCACCCGCGGCGGATCGCGTGGGCCGAGGGGACGAAGCAGGCCAGACGGGTCGACCGGTGGTGCCCTCGCCAAGAGACGCCGTCATGCTGCTCCTGCCTGTCGGTTCGCCGGGATCATCCTGGCGTTCGACGACAGGATTGAGCGCCGCCGCGGCAAATGCATCGCGACCAAAGGCCTTCACCGCGACGCGGTCCGCTCCTCCGATAGCCACCTCGTCAACGCGAATGGACTGCGCTGGATGAGTTTGATGCTGCTCGCCCCTGTCCCCTGAGCCCGACGGGTCCGAGCCCTGCCGTTCCTCACCGCGCGGGCGCCTTTCGAGCGCATCTGTCGCGAACGGGGGCCTCCGGCCACAGGCCATTGCTCGATGTCGGCTGTCACGTGGCCCTGCAGGCCCGTCGCAAGCTGCCGAGCCGCGAGCGCGCGCGGGCTACCACGGCCGCAGGGTCCGCCAAACCAAAGCCGACCTTGGTCGACGCGCTCGCGGCGATGCGCGACGCGCTCTGGCGCGAACAGACTTCCGTGATGTCCCGCCGACCACGCCGCGGAACGAATAGGCACCTCGTCCCGCCGCGACCCTGGGCTTACGTCCTCGGCCAAGCCGCATGATCGACCGAAGTCGAGCTTCGATGCGTCGGAATTTTTTTGGAGGCCGACGGATCGGAGAAACGCCGTCTGCCCTCAGTGCGGTACCAGCAGGAATCGATTTTTGAAGACCAGCGACCCCGGGGCCGCCTTTGATCAACACGTCGGCCCGATCGAGCAGCTAGGGTAAGGCGATCGCCGGCTGGCGCGCGGTAGACGCGCCTCTCCTTGAGGCCATTGGCACGGTGAGCGCCACAATCTGCCGCCTTACTCCAGTCCCTTCGAAAGACGTAGCCTTGTAGAAATTCTGTCCCTCGGCCGAGGATCTGCCGTCACATTGGGTAATATAATCGGCGAGGGATGAGCTTTACCACGACTGCATATGTGGGCAATTTGGGTTCGGCAGATTTCCGTGCGCGAGGGTGATATATGTTTTCCGAGCAACGGCGCATCGGTTCATTCAGTCTTTTGATGTGTCTATGCGGATGTTTAGGCGGATGCCTGAGCTTGACGAGTCTTGACTCAAGTATTTCGATACCGACTGTCAATTCGGCACCAGTTGCCGGACTCGACGATGGAGGAACGGTTGAGGCGCCTCGCCGACGTCGAAGCGGCGACGGCGTCGACCCGGTCGCCGTCCTCGCTCAGCGCCCCCATGAACAAATCGGAGTTGCAACTGCCGCAGCCCCCGAACACCTTCTGACCTTCACGGCCGCATCGTCGACGAGCGCGCCGTTATCCGCTGCTTCGCAACGGCGTGTTCAGTCGCCAGGGCGTCAGGTCAGAAACGCCGACATCGCAAAGCGGGATCGACAGGCGGAGCTCCTCATTCGGCAAGCCGTCCGATCGATCTGCGAAGGCTGTGAAAATCGATCGGTCGTCGCGTCCCGCCGGTAGCCGATGTCGCGGCCGCCACATCAAAGGCGAGACCAATTTCGGGTGGGCTCAGGCACTCGAAGCGGGCTTGATCGACGGGATCGGAAACGTAGCTCCCGACGAAACAGTTGCGGGGTCACAGCCCGGGACTGGTGATTGTCCGACCAGGTGTCCGTCTCCATCGAAAGCGACCGCATGCACCGCCGAGATGCTGGCCCCGACGCGCCGCCGACGAATGCTCGACGATCGGAGGCACGGCCAGGCCAGATCCGCCCTGCGATCAGCCATGGACATCCTGAAGTACCGTCTCCCGAGCTGCTTCGGCATGTGACACCCTCATCCGCCCGCACACCAGTCGGCCTGTGCGCTTCTTCCCAAGAGCGCTGGAAGCGCGAGGCTCGAACCCGCCATATCCGTCCAGTCCACCTCAGGATGCAGCCGGCCACGGCAGTCAATCGGGCGCGCCGACGAAGCGGCCGCACTGTATCCTGCCGCGCAATACACCTAGAAACAGAAACTTGTCTCATCCCTTCCAATAGAAATTTTTGCGCGCTTGCTGTCGACAAATATCGAAGGATATGCGTAGTTAACACCCGACTGAATAGTAGAGTGTTCGGATTTGCGCTACGCTCGGCCATTTCTCAAATTTCAGGACCGCACTCACGGATACCGACCACGATCGGCCCGATTCTTCGACGGCTTGATCATCGTGGCTTTATGCGTCGTCTCAGCATCTTTAATCTGCATATCCATAATATATCTTATTGTATATCGCATCGCTCCGACCATCGCCCCGATCCATGCTTACCGAACCCTGACCGTATGGCGGCGTTTTAGCTCGCTCGCGATGCAGGAAATTCGATCTTGGCGATGATTGATTTGATCAGCAGCCGTTGCTCAAATTGAGCTTTCAATTGATGCCCATGAATTTTTGGCATTCGTTGACGGGGCGGATATTACGTGAAGGTCCAGCGAGACCAGTGCTGGGCGTCAGTCCAAATCTCATGCCGTGATTCTGAGACCTGCAGGACCAGAAGATCGGCCCTCCATCAGGCCTCCGCCCTGCCCCCCAATCTAGAGGGGTCGCCATCTGAGGTGATCGATGGCAGCGGCAAGGCAGGGAATTCCATTGAAGCACGTGGTAGCCGTCTTGTAGCGCATAGCAACGGCTCGCCATTCTCTGAGCCGTGCCCAGATCGCTCGACGAGAGGGTGGGTTTTCCGAGGCCCCTCGAACGGACTGCCGGGAGCGACGGCTAGAGTCGCCGCGATCCGCGACGACCTGTTGGGGGAAGGCCCGGCTGGCGATCGAGCAAGGGCGGCATGTGCGGTGGTTCATGGGCTTGCCCTCGCCGATCCGGACGGCGAGGGCACGGCCTGCGCCGCAGGTGATCACGCAAGCCTTGGTCTCATAGCCAACCCCTGATCGGTCGACAGCTTCACGATTGTCTCGCTGGGTTGCAGATCCCGCCATCTCGCGGCTCCGGCCGCCTTTTGATGCGCACGCATATTGGCGCCGTCAAAGCACACGACGCCCGGCAGAACGCCGCGCCCCTACAGACGGCCGGGCAGTCGATCCCAAACCGCAGCGCGCGACCACCGGATGAAAATCTGCGCTGCACGCCACCACGGCCCAAGCCCTTCCGGGATCGCGCGCCACTTGGCCGGTCCCGATGCCGCTTCAGGATCGCCGAAAGCGTGCCCCGCAGGTCCGTGACGGCGGTCTCGCCACCTTCGGCCGGCATGCCTCGACCAGCGGCTGCAGAACAGCCCATTATACGTCGCACAACATCGCCCCCTTCAGCGCGGGAGCAGAGAACGCACGCTGAGCCAATGGATCAGGCGAGGACACGCCGAGTCGGCCGATATGGCGCGGCGGCATTTCCTGCAGCCCATGCCCGATCGGTTGTCCTTCGCCGGGATGCTGGCGCCACGTGAGGTCTCCCTTACCCGCGCACAGCGCACCGTCGCGACCATTCATTGCCCACACCTCAGAGCCGAGGACATCCCGGCAGCCATTCGGCTCCATCTTTCCGGGGGCCGGCCCGCCACGGGAGCGTCGCGTGCCCCCTCTCTGGCGGGATGAACTGCCGGTCACCGGCGACCGACATCTTGGGAACATAGGATTCCCTCGATGGAGGCCGCATTCGGCCGGCGGCTCTTCGGAAACGGCGGACAAGCATCTTCCGATTACTCCCGCACTCCCAAAAAGCGCGTCCGGTTCCGATCTGCTCACCGGACCAAAACCACGTTTCCGCTCACATGCCGGTGGGCGAGACCAAGACCAACGCCTTTCGCCGCGAGGAGGGAGCGATACCATTCGACCGTATGACAACACGGCGCATTGCCCGCACGCCCATCCCGGAGTGCATCCTGCAGATCCGACACAGCGCTACCGATCGACCGATGCGCCCGAAACTTCAGTCGTTCCTCAGCTTTCTTGAAGCTGACCCGATAGTTCCGGCGGTCCGTACCGGCACCAATATACGAGACCGCTGGCGCGACCTCGCTCGCCAGCCAGACTTGGTACGCGATCTCCGAGATCTGGTAATTCTCTCGGCCTATGTTGAACACTTGGCCAGCCACGGCCCGGTCGGACGCCTCGAGGGCGAGAAGAAACGCTCGCGCGACGTCATCGACATGAACCAGGGGACGCCACTGCGCGCCATCTCCGACGACGCTGATGCAGCCGAGTTCGTAAGCATCAAGGGCCATCTTATTGACTACCAAGTCAAACCGCATCCGCCGTGACAAGCCGAAGACCGTACCATTTCGCAACGAGACCGTGGTAAAATCCGAATTGTTCCGACTGAGTATGAACTCTTCTGCCTTTGCACATGTCTCTGCATACAGGGTAAGCGGCCGGAGCTCGGACTCCTCATCCACATCGCTTCCAATATGCTCGCCGTAGACGGCACAGGAGCTTGCAAAAAGATAGCGCGCGGCCCCGGCCCGCTCAGCGAGCAGAACGGAGGCTATCCGGCCCCGCTCGTTAATCGACCGCGTCAATTCTGCGTCGAGGTCGCCGGACGGATCATTCGAGAGAGCTGCCAGATCGACTACGATGTCGCAATCATCGAAGACACCGGGCGGATAATTGCGGATGTCGCACTGTAGAATCTCCATCGCGGGATGATCGCGGAAGCTGCGCAGGGACTGGTGACCGAAGAAGAACGCATCGATGGCCCGAACGCGATATCCGCGCCCAAGGAGATGGGCGACGAGCACCGAACCGATGTATCCTGCTGCTCCGGTAACAGCGACTCTTTTCTGCATCGCGACAACCTCGCTCGCAGCTATCAAATGACGTTCTGCCGCAGCACCGATCTATCCGGCATGCGCCGGTCGAGCCGAAGTCATTTACACAGCGGCAACTCTTTGACTTACGATCATCGTGTTCGCAGATCGCAGCTTCAGTAAGCGTCTAGCTTGAACGCCAGACACATCAGAACCGTCTTCAGAACTATTTTTAGATCGAGCATGAAACTGGCGTTCGATACATACCAAAGATCCAGGGCAACGCGCCGCTCCATATCGGTGGAGCAGGGGGTCGCGCCTCGGGACCCGCTGATCTGCGCCCAGCCGGTTATCCCCGGCCGCACACGAAAGCGCGCATTGTAGCCCGGAATCAATTTTCCATAATAGATGTCATGGGAAACCGCATGCGGCCGAGGTCCGACAATCGCCATCTCGAATTTGAGAACATTCAACAATTGCGGAAGTTCGTCGAGACTGCTCCGTCTCAGGAACCGACCAACACGGGTCACGCGGGCGTCACTGCGGCTCGCTTGTTGGACGTCGGGCCCGTTTTCCTGGACATGCATGGTGCGAAATTTATAGATATTGAATTTACGGCCATTCAGACCGGTACGCCCCTGCCGAAACAAGACAGGTCCAGGACTGTCGAACGATACCAACACAGCGATCAAGGCGAGGAGCGGGGTCAGAAGGACGATGGCAGCAGCCGCTACGACCACGTCGATTGCAATACGCACACCATTCCAGATATTGGACGTATGGCCAGCGCCCACCTCAGAGTCAGGACCTGGGGTCGCCAACAACCCTGGTTCAGCAGAATTCATCGCTTAACCCTCCTCGATCTATTTCCAACAATCGATTGAGTAAAAGCGGCATTCAATTGACGCTTTCCCGCTCTCCATTCCCCAAGTGAAACCATCACCCTCGTCTTGCCAACGAAAACTCGCATTATCACGGGGCATTCAGCGTCTCGATAGACACGGAATCCGCAACTGAATTTTCATCACCACTCGCCGCGACCTAAAGAAATTGACCCGTCTCTTTCGCGAAGGACCATAGGGATGTACGGATGCTGACGGTGAAGGCGCGGCGGGTTATTTTCGTTGAAGCCTGCGACTTGGCGTCTTCGCAGCTCTGGTATTCCGTGCGATTAAGCTCGCATCTCAACTCGTATTCTGAACGCACTCGATCGCGCATGAGCGGCGCACGTCGCCAGACAGCGCGGCCGAAGACGCGGGTCGCAGAACCGAATCAATTTTCGATCCCGAGACACTTCCCAAATTCCCTATATCGGTTATCGCCCCGCTTCGCAATAGGGTTAACGGCCGATTAACGGTCCAAATTACTGACATTAAAAATGCTTTCTGCATCTCAATGCGTCGATTTTCTGATGGAGCCCGAACTGTTTGCGAAAGAAAACGTAGGTTACGCCGATATGATTGCAACAAAAACTGTATAAGTTCGCTCAATATTTTGCAAGTGACCGGTTATTAAATACGCTCCCGAGAAGAAACGCGAGATGGCGCCGATCTTTCCGGCGCCCCCGGCGCTCGGGATCTGAAGGGCAAATCTCTTGTCCATCGACGCGCTGACCGGTCCTGGGGCATGCGTTGCCGCTTTCCTCGAAACCTCACCACAACGAATACACTGGCGAAACCGCGCGACGCCTTCCGTGTGTGTCGACGAGCCAATGGAAATAGCCAGCCTCAGCCCGGCTTGCGCGACGGCCCGGCGACTCAGAACCGAGGTTTCGGCCACTCTGTCCTTGGCATCAGGAAGTCGAATTCCGTCGCAGGGAGGCGGATTGCGCCAATCCAAGCGGATCAGAGCAGATCCTGTTGCGAAATCGTTGCGCTTTCTATCGCGATTCCTGCGTTCAAGCGCCGGCAAACGGGCTCATCGGCGCCGATCGTCTTGTCGAGGCTCGCCGCTTCAAAGATCGAATCGGCCGTCTCGCATCACGAACGCACCTCATCCCGGTCAATTCAATTATTCTCCGGAACGACCCCTAAATTATGGATTGAAAACGTTTTTTTCTCCCGCGAATTTTCTATTGCGCTGCGGCGATCGAATGATTATAGGTTAAAAAATCGTTAAGGCGGAGTGATTGCCCTACACCCGAAGCGCTACAGGAGGGATGTAGAGATGTCGCGTCTGGACAGATTATCGACATGCTGTGAACGGACAGATGTTGCGGCGTTACGCAGCGGCACGGACGGCGCCTCAAGCCGAGAAGACAGTTTCTCCGATCTGCCTATGGGAAATACCGTGTCTCAGACGGCTGGCGCCAACCCGCCGGTCGATGATGCGGCGGAAAAATCGTCGATACTGCGTATTGGCGGTATTCCCACGACGGTCATATCGCGGAAACAACTCGCTCAGCAGATGCAAGGGGATTGCCGTTCCGCGTTGTCCGGCCGCCTAGCCGAACCGAAGCTGGTCATGGCGTCTAACGGTTCGGTCATAGCACGTTATCATTTCAATAACTCTTTTAGAAACTCGTTGTCAAAAGCCTCAATCATCGATGCCGACGGGGCCTCGCTGGTGTTCGCATCACGCTTGTTCTGTCGTATTCCTCTGCCGGAGCGCGTCGCAACGACCGATCTTATCCATGATTGCGCCGAGCTGGCTTCCCGCGAGCAAATACGTTTTTATTTCTTGGGCGGGAAGCCAGGCGTGGCATCGCGTGCGTCGCAGCGATTGAAGCTGCTATATCCGAACCTTCACGTCGTTGGGTGTCGGGACGGTTATTTCGATCGCGCGGACGAAGATAAAATCTGTTCTGATATCCTTCGCAGCGGCGCACAGGTCTTGTGGCTCGGCCTGGGTAGTCCCCTTCAAGAAGAGATCGCGTGTTCATGGCAGAGCAAGCTGGCAGGTCTGGCTTGGATCAGAACCTGTGGCGGACTTTTCGATCACATCGCGGAGGACGTCCCGAGGGCGCCACGGTGGATGCAGGATGCCGGTCTGGAGTGGCTATACCGCATGTATCAGGAGCCGCGACGGTTGAGCTTGAGATATTTGTGGTCTAATCCGGTCGCAGTGTTTCACCTTCTCACGAAGACATCAGATCGAACGAACGGCACCCATCGGATTGCGCTGGAATAGATCGATAAGCCGCTCCTAAAATGTTGAACCGCATAGGCGCACGGTTCAAATCCGGTCCCTGGATTAAGCGCTGACTCATGCAGAAATGCATGAGACCGACGGCAGGAAGAGACACCAATTGTGATGCGGCTGACATGTTGTTGACCGAGCCGATCGTGACGGCAGTGCAAGGAACCTCCGTGCCCTTGCGCCCGACGGTTTACTTCGTTGCCAACCATTCCGAAGCGGGCGGAGTAGGCGAACTCTGGAGCGATCTGTCCGTTGGCTTGACGGCCAAGGGGTTTCAAGCACGTCTCATTGCACTGTGGCCGGGTTCCGATACCTCGGAGGAAGCTGGTGGCCGTGCCGCATGGCGCTACGTCGCCTCTGAGAAGCCGAGATCGATCGTCTGTCTGCTGCGCTTGATCAAGCAACTTGTCCAGATTTTTAGAACGGAAGCCCCGGATTGCGTCGTGAGCGCGATGCCGGCCGCCAATCTGTTGGTGCCCATGGCAGCGTTGTTGTCGAACAGAAGCATTCGGGCGATCACATCGCATCATACCCCCGCCGACACCCTGGATTGGCCCATGAATTGGCTCGATCGATATGTGGGGGCGCCGCCGAACGTCTTTGCGTCAGTGTGTGTTTCGAAGACAGTAGCGACTTCGTATTGTCGTAGAGGCGGCTGGCTGCAAACGAAGCAGCGGGTCATCGCCAATGCGCTGCCGCCGGCGATCGAAAAGCATCTGTCGGAGCTGTCTCGGATAAGGCAGCAGCGTCTCGGGAACGAAGCGCCATTTCACGTCGTAAGCCTCGGGCGTATCTCGGCGCAAAAGAATTACGACGTGTTGATCAAAGCGGCGCCGGACATGCCGGGCGTGATTGTGAGTATTATCGGACGGGGGCCAGAGGAAGAGAGATTGCGCGACCTCGCTGATCGTCTGGGTGTCAAGGATCGCGTGATGTTTCGCGGATTCATGACTCGCAGGGAGGCACTTCGGGCGCTGGCTTCGGCCGACGTCTTCGTGCAGATGAGCCGTTTCGAAGGCCATAGCCTAGCGCTCATCGAAGCGGCCAAACTTGGGCTGCCGCTCGTCGTCTCGAACATTCCAGTCCAGCTGGAAGGCATTACCGACGAGTCCGGGCGGCGCTGCGGCATTCCGGTCGATCTCGACGATGCCCGCGGCTTGGCGGAGTGTATTACGCACCTGTCGTCCAACCGCGCTTTTTACGAGGAGATGGCCTTACGGTCGAGAAATGTGGCCGCGGGAATTTCATTCGACAAGACACTTGCACGATACGAAAGTCTTTTGTCTTGATTGCGAAGAATGAAGTCAATTTTTGAAATTCTGATGCAATTTCCATCTTCCAAGCGGAATTGGCCATGAAGCTCACGATCGGGATCAAGGTTCTCGACGAGGCGGAGCGGATCGCACGCGCGATCGAAACGGCTCTCGAAGCGGCCGAGCCGTTCGGTGGTGAGGTCGTTGTTGCCGATAGTGGTTCTACCGACGGCACACTCGACATCGCGGCACGATACGATGTGAAGATCGTACAGCTTGCAAATCCGTCCGAGCGGTCGTGCGGTGCCGGCGCCCAACTCGCGTATCGATTTGCCCGAGGAGAGTTCTTCTATCTTCTCGATGGTGACATGGAGATCGATCGGTCGTTCCTGCCGAAGGCGATCCCATTTTTGGAAATGCACCCGGATTTCGCGGGGGTCGGCGGCCGCATTGAAGAGGCGAATGCCGATAATCATGAATTTCGGACCCGAAAGGTCAACGCCGAAAAAAATTCCGCGTACTTTCCTCGGCTGGTCGATCGTCTGGATTGCGGAGGGCTCTATCGGGTCTCCGCCGTGAAGGCGTGCGGGTACTTTGCCGACCGTAATTTGAAATCGTTCGAGGAATTTGAACTGGCTTCGAGATTGATTTGCCAGGGCTGGAAGCTGACCCGAATCGATGTCCCCGCCGTAGTTCATTATGGGCATTCGATCGAGAGCTATAAGCTTTTGCGCACTCGGCTCTTAACCGGTTACGCAAACGGGGTCGGCCAGGTTTTTCGCGCCGTCCTCGGGCAGCCTCACTGGCGGCAGGCGCTTTCTAAACTCACGCAGGTCCGGACATGCGCACTCGTAGTCATCTGGTGGGCCGCGATCGTCGCATTGACGATCGCCGCAGGCTCGGACCGGCGTTACCTCACATACCTGGTCGTGGCATTCGCCGGTCCGATACTGTTTCTCATGCTGCGGCGCGGCTCGTTCCAGGGTGGGCTGTACTCGTTCGTGGCTTGGAATGCGGTCGCCCTCGGTTTTTTCGCGGGGCTCGCCGCATCGCGCCGACCGCCGACCGATCAATTGGATGCGGTCATCATCAAGGGTTGAGTGGTTATAATTCGAAATCGTCAATCCTGATGTGGCTTGGGCTCGGCGTAGATTCGGTTGATCTTTAGTATCTGCACGTTGGGAATTTTTCGACGTTCCGATCAGATCTGAGCATGGAGATTTTTGTTTCCGCGATGGCAGCACACGGGGCGGAGCGAACGATGATCATCACTTTGTATTCTCATTCCGGGATGATTCTGATTTGCTTCCCAGTCCAAAACCCGGCGCGTTCGAGACTCGCGATCGTCTCTGGGGCTCCGGGTCGCGACGGGATCATCACGCCACAGGCGCTCCGCCCCTCGGCGCCATCCTCCAGCCGTGGCGGGGCGACGTCCCGTGGTCCACGACGTTCCGTCGTCCAAGGCAAGGCGAGCCGCATGGTTCAGCTGAGGCGCGTTCCCAACGTCGTTGTCCGGGCCGGATGTCGGCGGTTTCCGGGCGTCCGGTTCAGTGTTGCGGCGGAGTGCAGGCCATGATGCCGACGGGCTTCCGTTTTGTGCGCCAGGGGATGGTTGGCCGGGCCGCGGTTGCTGATCGCAGGTGGAACCTGCCGCGGCGCTTGAGGCAGCGCGGATCGTCAACGACGGGTCCGCCCTCCTCCGCATCGCTACGCGGTCTCGCCGTATTGCTGTGGAGTCTGGCGGCCCTGACAGCCGCCCACGCGGAATCCTATCTGTGGCGGTCCGTGAAGCTCGGTGGGGGCGGCTTCATAACCGGATACTCTTCGGACGTCAGCGGGGTGACGCGCGTCGTCAGAGCGGATGTGTACGGAGCCTATATCTGGAGCGACACGGCTAATCGATGGGTTCAACTTGTGACCGCCGCTTCGATGCCGTCGACGTTTCGTGTCCAGAATGGAATGAACGAGGGGGTGTACGAGGTCGTCGTCGCACCCTCGGACCCGCGTCGGATTTATCTGGCGCTGAAGGGAAGGGTGTTCACCTCACAGGACGGCGGGCGGTCATTCGCAGCTTCGTCGACGGCACCGTTCGCGCATGGATTTGATCCGAATAGCGAGTTCCGCAATTCCGGGCCGTTCATCACGGTTGATCCCGAGCGGCCGGACGTCGCGCTTTTCGGCACTCCGGCCGACGGTCTCTGGCGCAGCGAGGACGCGGGTTTAACGTGGTCGCGCGTTCCGTCGGTGCCTCCGGCTAAAGATCTGCGCCCGTCCCAGGACGGGCACCAGAGCCCGGGCATCATCACGTGGTTCGAGAAAGCCGGCGGCCGGTTCACGGGGCGCGTCTGGGCGATGTCGGCCGGAAACGGTCTTTTCGCCTCGTCCGACGGCGGCAGAAGCTTTTCCCGGCTTCCCTCCAACGGGCAGGGCGGACCGTCGATGCTCAGTCAGGGGGCCTTCGCGCGGGATGGGACATTCTTCGGTGTCGATCTCGAGACTCGCATGGCTTGGCGCTACCGCGCAGGCGCATGGCAGAGCCTGACATCCAACGGCGCTCTGCCGAGCCTGCCCTTTGTAGCCGTGGCCAACGACGCGGACGACGCGCGCATCCTCATCATCGATCAGAGCGGAACGGTGTTTCAATCGACCGACGGGGGGCGCTCGTGGACGCGTCTGGCGCACGCGTCGCGGGTCGGGTCCGGTGACCCGCCGTGGCTTCGCGTCAGCAACGCCTCCTACTTCGCGATGAGCCGTATCATGTTCGATCCCGTGAAGAAGGATCGGCTCTGGGCTGGCGCAGGCATGGGCGTCTTCTACGCGGACCTGTCCGAATCGCCGCGAACGGTGACGTGGGTGAGCCAGACCCGGGGTATCGAGGAGTTGGTCGCGAACGACGTCAATCAGGCCCCGGGGCAGGCCCCCCTGTTCGCAGTCTGGGACTTCGGCATCCACGTCAAGCATGACCTGACGGCCTATTCGACGACCTACGGCCCGAAGGAGCGCGTGCTGATCGCCGCCCAACAGGTGGCGCTGACTCCCGCCAACCCGCGGTTCGTCGTGACGAATGCGTCCGATACCCGGACGTCCTGCTGCTCCGAGGATGGCGATGCCGTGCTGGCCGGGTACAGCTTGGACGGCGGCGAGAGCTGGACCAAATTCGCCACGCTGCCAACCCCGCCGGGTACCCGGCCCGATGACCCCTGGCGAATGTCGTTCGGCACCATCGCGGTCTCGGCCGGCGACCCGAACAACATCGTCTGGGAGCCGACGTACAACCGCGCGCCGTTCTACACAAAGGATCTCGGAAGGTCCTGGCAACGGGTCGTTCTGAGTGGCGAGACCCTGCCGTTCACGGGTTCACATCCACACATATACCTGTCGCGAAAGACCCTCACGGCAGACGGCACGCGGCCCGGCGTATTCTATTTGGTTCATAGCGGGGAAGGATCGAATCAACGTCTGCAAGGGCTTTGGCGAACGGACGACGGTGGCGAGTCGTGGCGCCAAGTCTTCATGGGTGAGATCGCGCCGAATACGGGATACGCCGCGAAGCTCCGCGCCGTGCCAGGTCGACAGGGCGAGCTGTTCTTCACATCGGGCATCCCCTACGCGACGGGCACGCCTTTGAGGCGCAGCCGTGACGGCGGGGAGACTTGGTCTTCGATCCGCGGAGTCAGCCAAGTCGATGATATCGCCTTTGGGCGGCCTGACCTCGCCGGCCATCCTACGATTTTCATATCCGGTCGGCTGAATGACGAATATGGACTTTGGCGATCAATTGATGATGGTGAGAGCTGGACCAAGATCGGGGCCTTCCCCGTCGGCACCTTGGATCAGGTCACTGTTCTCGGCGCCGATGCCGATCATTTCGGCCGCGTCTATGTAGGCTACGTGGGTTCCGGCTTCATGGTCGGGGAACCGGCCGACTGCAAAGCGAAGGCCTACGCATTCGGAGAGGACACGGAATGCTTTTCCTTGCGCTGAAATTCTCGAAACCGGCCTCTCTGACCACCATGCGTCTCGGCAGAAAGACGTTGTATCGACCCCTGCAATAGTTCTTCGGTTGCGTATTTCTCATCTCAGCGGCGACCCGACCGGCCGGATGTGGATCACTGCATCTTGGCGGCGCTGATTGAGGCGGCCCTGTCCACAATCGTTGCTGAGCGGAGCTTGAGGCCTGAGATGACGCGATCTGTTCTGCACGACACCCCCCCCCGGATTCAGTATGGCGGCTCACCGAGCTTGGTAGCCGGCTCCCTGCTGTCGGGGCAGATCGGTCCGGGAGTCGAGGCCGTTCGCCCGACGGCCTTCCCGGAACTTGGATCGCGCGAGGTGCCACTCATCCTCGACCTCGACGGAACGCTCCTGCGGACGGATGTGCTTTACGAAAAGGCGCTCGCGCTGATGCGGGCCGATCCGCTGAATATCCTGCGCATGCTCTACTGGGCGATGGGCGGGCGCGCCCACCTGAAACGACGCATGGCGCAGGCTGCCACGCTCGACATCGAGGCGTTGCCGGAGAACCCGGAACTGGTCGCCTTCGCGGAGGCCGAGGCCGGGAGAGGCCGGCCGGTCCACATGTCGACGGCCACCGACAATGTCACAGCCTCCCAGATCGCCCGGCGCTTCCCGTTCATCAGCAGCGTCATCGCCAGCGACGGGCAGACGAACCTGAAAGGGCGCGCCAAAGCGGCCGAGCTCGCCCGCCGCTTCCCGCTGGGCTTCGACTATGCGGGCGACAGCCGCGCCGACCTGCCGGTGTGGCAGGCCGCCCGGCAGGCGATCGTGGTAGGCGCCTCCCCGGGGGTGGAGCGGGCGGCCCGCAGAGCGGCCGACGTCGTCGGCGTCTTCCCGCGTCCGTCCTACGGTCGCCTGCTCCTCAAGAGCATGCGGTCCCATCAATGGGCCAAGAATGCGCTGGTCCTCGTGCCCGCCGTCTTGGCCAATCGCTTCCTCGACCCATCCGCACTCGGGTCGCTCGCGATCAGTTTCGTGGCGCTCTGCCTGATCGCGTCGGCGACCTACATCCTCAACGACATCTGGGACGTCGCGGACGATCGACGGCATTGGTCGAAGAAGAACCGTCCTCTCGCCAGCGGCCAGTTCCCGATCGTCTACGGTCTCGCCGCCGTGCCGGCCGGCCTCGGAGCCGGCTTCCTGCTCGGCGCGCTCGCGGGCCCGAAAGTGGTCCTCACGCTGGCAGCCTATACCGGACTGACGCTCGCCTACTCGTTCTACCTCAAGCGGGTGGTCCTGCTCGACGCCTTGACGCTCGCCAGCCTGTTCACGATCCGCTTGGCGGTGGGGACCGCCGCGGTGGCGGCGATCGCCTCGCCATGGCTGTTCGTGTTCTCGATGTTCCTGTTCACCTCGCTGGCGTTGGCCAAGCGCCACACCGAGATCGCCCGTGCCACGACGCGCGGCGCGGTCCAGATCAACGGACGCGGCTACGTGGCGGCGGATTTGCCCCTGGTGCTGGCCGCCGGTGTCGCGGCGGGCACGTCCGCGCTCCTCATCTTGGTGTTCTATGTGATCGACGACGCGTTCAAGCAGACCTTCTATGGCGATGTTGCGTGGCTCTGGGGCTTCCCCCTCGCGCTGTCGGTCATTTTGGGGCGGATCTGGGTCGCGTGTCAGCGCGGCACGCTGCAGGATGATCCGGTCGTCTTCGCGCTCACAGACCGGCTGGCGCTGACGGCTGGGAGTGTGCTCGCGATGTGCTTCGTGCTGGCTTGGGCGGGCCTGTCGGTCTGAGATGATGCGGCTCGGCCTGCAGGACCTCACACGGCTCGACCAGCGCGTCCGCTTTCTGCTCGCGGGCGGCTTCGCCTCGGGCGTGAGCTGGGCATCACGCTTCCTGTTCAGCACCGTGATGCCGTTCTCGCTCGCGGTCGCGACAGCCACTGCGGTTGGCATGGTGATCGGCTTCGTGATCTACCGCAGCTTCGTCTTCCCGGGCTCGTCGCGATCCTTTGCCGCGCAACTTGGAGGCTTCCTCCTGGTCAATCTCATCGGGGCAGTCGTAACCGTGGCGGTGGCGGTCGTCGCGCGCGATGGAGTGTTGATGCCGCTCGGCCTCACGACGGTCGCGGCGCCTGCCGCGCACGCCATCGGCATCATGGCCGGTGCCGTCGCCAACTACTTTGGACACAAGACGGTCACCTTCAAGATGCCCTGAACGCGACGTCGAGAGCGACGATCATGCCCCGGTGCAGCATCACCGGCCTCGTCGCCAGTAGTTGCCGTCGCGTACCCGCCGATCATCCCCCTGACCCTTGCAGCGTACCTCCGTCGGCCGGATCGGGGCGGTCCCCGCCAAGGCCGCACCTGTCGGTCGAACTGCGCCACCCGGCGCCGTCCGTCCCGGACGGCCGAAGATTCTGCGGCTCACCCGGAGCTGACCCGAGGAACTCGCGGCCCCGGAGGCGTCGGACAAAAACATAGGAGCCGGCGTGCCGAGCGGCCTCGGCTGGCCCGGCCGTCCTGACGCTGGACACGTGCTCGTACAGTTGGAGATGGTGGTCGGCCCGTTGCCACACGCCCGCCTCGGATCGCGCGTGTCCGGCGGTCATAAAGTCGAGCGGTCGGCTCGCCAGAAGCCCGTCTGGCGAAGAGCCTCGCACAAAACGCCCGTCGCACGGTCGCGTGCTGACGGAGAACTCCCAGGCATCGGGAGTTTTGTGCGGGTCCCTAGGCCGCACCGCGTTGGCGCGTGATCCAGCATCCAGCGATCAGAGCGGCACAGTTGCCGGCCATGAAGACCGCCAGGATGGAGGTGATCAGGCCACTGCCTATCGTCCAGATGAACGCGACGAGAGCCGCTGCAAAAGCCGAGGCGACGATAAGAACCATGTCTGGGCATCCTCGCTTCGAGTAAACGCTTGCTCAGGCCGGTCGTGAATTATCCTCACCAATCGTTGCATAAGTGTAAACAGCAAGTTCCCGGCGAAGCACTTCGACAAGGCCGGCCATCGAATGCGTATCGCGACGACGATCTCAAGCGTTGAACGGGACCGTATCCCGCCTCGGCCGCTCTGAGCAGGAATGGCGTAGGGCTTGGTCCCCCAGGTCTCGACTCAGTGGGATCCCCGCCAGTCCGGCGGTCGGGATCGCTTGACGGCAAGCCCGACCGTGATCGGAGCAGCATGGATCGCATCACGCAAGAAGGCCGATGGCGTCTGCGGATAAATATTCCGGTACCATGGGCCTCCCTTGAGCCGGCGCGCGTTGAGCCCGTGTACTGCATGCGCGTCGTATTCCTGAGCGGCCGCAACGCATGGCGTCCGGGCCGCCGGTGTGCGGGGGCTTCGGCCGTGTCGAACCAAGCGAGAATGAGGCGAATCGTGGTGGGACATCCCAAGTGGGTATGCGCCGCCCGATCAACGTACCCCGTGTCGAACAGGCATCAGATCAGATCGGCCGGCTGCACGCCTGTCTCGCACGAGGTCTGCCGGGTCGTGCGGTGCGGTATTGCGGTTACTTGAACAACATGCACTGGATACCGCAGGATCCAGCGCCAGTGAGGTCAGCTGAATGGCCGTTCCATTTTATCGACACTCTCTCCCGGCCCATTACGCTGAACGTGTCGCGTCGGTTCTCGCAAGTCCTTTCCTCACGAGCGGTCCACGTTGTCATGAGGTCGAAAGGACGCTGCGCCGCTTCTTCGGGATCGAGAGCGCCAAGCTGACGTCAAGCTGGACACAGGGCGCCATCGCGACGTTGCTCGCCCTCGACATTGGAGCGGGCGACGAAGTCATCGTTCCCGCCATGACATTCGCTGCGACTGCCAACGTCGTCCGGCAAGTGGGCGCGACACCGGTCTTCGTAGATGTCGATGCGCGAACATTGCTCATCGACCCGGTACAGGTAGGGCAGGCGGTGACCGCGAGGACCCGCGCCGTCATCCCGGTCCATCTGTACGGCCAGATGGTGGATATACCGGCCCTCAGGGCTGCCATTCCCGCCGCGGTCAAAATCATCGAAGACGCGGCGCACTGCTTCGAAGGCACGCGGGACGGCCGGCGTCCGGGCCAGCTCGGCGATGCGGCGATCTTCTCGTTCTATGCGACCAAGAATGTAACCTGTGGCGAAGGAGGCGCTGTCATCACCAACGATCTGGCTCTGGCGGATGCCTTGGCTCAGACCGTTCAACACGGCATGTCGGCGAGCGCGGCCCGGCGTTTCGAAGGACACGCCTACCGCCATTGGGACATCGCCCGCCTGGGGACGAAAGCCAACCTCCCGGATTTGCTTGCGGTCCTTTTGGAGCCGCAGATCGCTGAGATCGACGTGCAGCAGAAGGTCCGGGAACGTCTCTGCAGACGGTATGAGGCTGCGCTGTCGGGCACGCCCTTCAGATGGCCGACCATCGAAGACGGCGCCGTCTCGGCGCGGCATCTATTCCCGATCCACGTTCCGGGTGGTGCCCGGGACGCCGTGTTGACTGCTCTCGGCGAGGCTGGGATCGGTGCAACCGTCAACTATCGCTGTGTTCCCTCTCTGAGCCTGTACCGCACGGCCCAGGCGCCGCTTCGATATCCCATCTCGTGGCAGTGGGGGGAGGGCACGCTCTCGTTACCGCTATACCCGGGCCTGCGTGACGATGAGCAGGACGCCGTCATCGCGGCCCTTCGGCATTTCCTTACGACAACCGGTCTATCGGGCACCGAGCCTGCACCGATCGGGTCCTGATTCAGCCTCGTTTTCACGGCTGTCCCAACATTGGCGTGGATTAAGCAGCGAGGCGCAGGCGGCGGCAACGGCATCACGCAGGATCGAGTCGAGCACTAAGATCCGGAAGGCGCCCGTGCGCGCCGCTTGAGGTCGGCCATCGCGAAGTAGGCGGACGCTTTCCGGAGAATCTCACTGGTCTGCACGCCGGGCGTTGAAGCCGGTGCGGCGGCGAAGCGACCGGGCGCAACCGACGCGACCGGGGTCGTCGCGTCGGACGCCGGTCGCGGACCATACATTTCGAGCATCAGGGAAGCCGAGGCGCCCAGGATCAGACCGAGCACGACGCCGAGCCCGAGAAATTGGGTCCCGTTGGGAAACACGGCTCGGAGCGGGGTCGTAGCCGATTGAATCACACGTATGTTCGTCAGCTTCGCAGATCTGAGGTCGGCATTGATCTGCTCCTCGGTGGCCCGCTTCGCGTAGAGCTCGGCATTCAACGTCGCCTGAGTGACGTCGCGTTTCAATCTCTCGAATTCCGTCTGCTTGCTGACAAGGGTCGTCAGGTCTCGGTTGACGGAGCTGACCTCATGCTCCTGCTGCTTAACGAGATCGACAAGGCCGGCGATCTCGGAATTGACCTTCAGCAGCGCAACCATCGAATCCTGATAGACGCGCACCATCAACAACGGTGGGTCTCCAGCGCCAGCCGTGTTTTCCGATGGGCCTCGCGACGGCGGCCGCCCCTTCTCGTCACTACCGAGATTTTCGACCAGATTCGATACGAATGGAGACTGTGTCACCGGCTTGAGAAGTCGCAATTGTGAGACGAGCGCACCCTTTTGACCCTGCTTGTCAACCAGAGAGCTGCGCGTCATCGTCAGAGCTGCGGCAAGGTCGCTGGCGCGATGCAGGAGCAGGCTTCGCTCATCCTCCACCGAGTACATCCGTTCCCGACGTGAGAACTGCTCAAACAGCCGGGAGCGCATCTCAACTTCTTCGTTGAATCGCTTCTTCTGCTCACGAAAGAAATCGATGGCGCCTGGCGTATCGGCGAGACGGATCTGGCGCTCGATGAACGATTCCGCCACGGCGTTCACGAAAGCTGCCGTCAGGCGTGGATCCGTATATTGAAACGAGATCTTCAGGACCTCGGAATTGGGCTCAGTCCGCACCGTGAGGCGTCGGCTCAAAACGGAAGCGATCAGATCAAGGTCGGAGATCCCCGAATCCTTATTTCCAGCGTTCTCCGTGACCGCCCCGTCCTTGTCCCGCCCGCCATGGACGATCTGCCTCAGCCACCCTCCCAATCCGGGAAGGCGCGAACGGCCCACGCCTTTGAATTTATCAAGCCCGACGCGATTGATCGCGCCGCGGACGACATCCTCGCTTTCCGCAATTCGCGCCTGAGACGCGATCAGATCAAGCTGCTTCCGGCTGCCATCGGAGATGTTCTCCGACGTCTGGCTGACAAGAAGCGACGTGGACGCTTCATAAACCGGCGCAATTAACAAATAAGCAGATAAAAATAACAGCACACCGGCGGCGACAGCCAGGAACATCAATATCTTATGCTTCCACATAGATCTCAACACGGTACCCACTGAGGGCTTCATATATTGATCTTGCAGCATAAAGACTATCCTGATAACAGGCGCTTCGATTCGTACTTGGATTACGAGTCCATCGACAATACTGTAGATACACAAATTGCCGCGATCATCGACCCATTTTTGGGACTTGATATTTTCTGCGATCAGCCACCCCTTCCAGGACGGAGATTTTATCGCCCATGCTCACAGATGGCGTGAAGCTAGCAAATTTAATGCCCGAATTGCAACAACGCTTTTTAATCGCGCGCCATAGCGCAACGAATTGAACTTGATTTGGCACCACAATGCTCATTTGGAAAAACAGCACTCCCATGACCGTTAATATAATTCAATTCTTTCGACTCATGACGCCGTATGCAATTGCCGTATCCGGACCATTGGCGCTTTCGGCGACACAATTCATTCTGTCAGTCGTCCTCGTTCATCTGATGAACCCGAATGAATTTGGCACCTTCTCGTTCCTCATGGTCACCTCGCAATTTCTGATGAGCTTTTCCGGTGCATTCCTGTGCGCGCCCCTACCCGTCGTGATGGCGAAAGCCGACGGCACGCGCGATGCCGGCATGGTCGAATGCCTGCTCGCCGTCAATTTCACGCTGGCTTTATTGGTGTTTTTATTGATTTCTGCCTTGAGCATCGCACTTGGAACCGAATTTATAGCTGCGATCCTGTTTGGAGGATTTGCAAGCCTGACCATGCTGCGCTGGTTCGGTCGCGCCTATGCGTATGCGATCGGCCTGCCGCTGCGAGCCACACTGTCCGACATTGTATCGGGCCTCATACTCGCCGTCGGCATCGGACTCGTCGCGTGGCAGGGCAGCGCGTCACCCCTCCTGGCGTACGGAGCTCTGATGCTCAGTGCAGCCAGCGGCCTGCTGGCATTCGGACCGCATCATCTGGCGGAACAGCTGCGATGGCCCCGTCTCGAAGGAGTGTCGCGCTATGGTGCCGTCTGGAAGGAGCATTCGAGCTGGTCGCTCCTCGGACTCGTCACGACGGAGGCCACCGGCAACGCGCATGCTTATTTCGTGACTCTGATTTCGGGTGCCGCCGCCTTCGCGGCTCTCGCCGCGAGCGCACTCTTGATCCGACCAGCCATCATCTTGATGAACGCACTCGGAGAATTCGAGAGGCCGCGCCTCGCATGGCTGATCGCGCAGCAGCGATGGAGCGACGTCGATCGCACGATGGTCCTGTTTCGATTCATCCTCATGAGTGGCTGGTTCGCGACCTTGGGGCTCGGCGTAGTCATCGCCTATCTTGTGCCGTCGCTTCTGTTTACGAGAGACTACGATCTGCTTTACGTCCAGAGAGCTTTCATCCTGTGGTTGGCGATCATGGGCCTACGGCTGGTCCGCACGCCGGAAAGCATCCTGCTGCAAGCCGGGGGTCAGTTCCGGGCGCTCGCTCACTCAAGCGTCTACTCGTCGGTGATCTCGATCGTGCTCGTCGTCGTCATGGTCTGGGCGGTGGGGCCTCTATTCTCGATGATCGGCGTTCTCGTGGGCGAGGCGATCTTCACGGTGGCTGTCTGGCGCGTCGCCCGCGCCTGGCGCCGGAAGGGCGGGCAGGCGCCTCCGCAGGTGCAGCTTCCGTGAGCGCGTGCCGTCTCCGCGATCACGTCGGAGACGGACCAGCGCGGCTCTGCGCCGCTGTCGGGGCCCTCGCGCCCTGCACGACGCCTGCCCCGACCGCGGCTCATCGTTCCGTGGAGGGGCTGCGACCGAAATGAGATCGGTAGCGGCGCGACATGGGCCGCGCCCGCGAAGTCGCTGGCCGTCGCGATCTCCCCTGCTCGCGGCCGCCACCCGCGCGCTCTACGCGCAGACCGACTGCCCTTCCTTCGCCGCCTCGGATGACAGCCGGACGGCCCTCGTCGACGCCCTGGCCGTGCTGGAGGCGGGCGGGCTCGTCCTCGTGGCCGGCGCCGGTGCCGATGCCTTCGCGCAACCGCACGGCCTGGAGAGGGTCGAAGGGGCCTCCTTCTCCACGCAGGTCCACCGCGACCAGCTCTGCAGGGCACGGGCGGCCGGCCAGGTTGCCCTCGACCACGACCCCGCCTCGAGCCCCCTCGACGAGACCCGCAAGTTCGGCACCGTCGGCGCCGTCGCCCTCGACGGGGACGGGTCTCTCGCCGACCTGACCCCGACCGGGGGCATGACCAGCCCGGATCTCGATCGTGGGACCGGGGAGACGATCAGGGGGCGCGGTCGGCCCACAAACAGCGCCGACGCGCAACGGGCGTCATGAGCCGCTCCCAACGTCCACGCGGCTGACGCGGGCGACCTTGAACGTGCGGTAGACGGCATCGCCGGCATCCCGGATCGACACGTACTCGCCCTCGACAAAGGCATGCGTGCCGAGGCGGTAGCCCGCCTCGTCATCCTCGTTCGTCCAGTCCTCGTAGTCGATCAGCCAGGTCGCGCCGCCTTCGCCGCCGGCGCGGTGCACGAGGCGGCCGTGCCAGTCGGCCTCTCCGGTCCAGAAGCGGCGCACGCGGCAACGGTCGCGGGCCTCGTGCCAGAGGGCCACGTCGAGGTGGCCGTCGGGTCCGAGGGGCGCCAGGATCTCGTAGCCCCTGCCGGCGCTGCCGTCCGGATGCTCTGGGCAGCGCGCCAGCGTCAGGGTCACGCGGTACATCCGGGCCGGGGCGTCCGGCGTCCCGGGGCGCCGTGCGAACCGGCCGACGACGGCGTCGGTCCCATGCGTCTCGACGGACATGGCGGCTCTCCTCAGCTCAGGGCGACGATGCGGTCCTCGACGGCGCGGACGCCGGGCACCGACCAGGCCGCGCGCTCGGCGGCGTCCCGCTCAGCCCAGGCCGTCACGGCGCCTTCCAGCGTGACCTTGTCGCCCGAGACGGTGACCGTGATCCCGTCCGCCTCGAACATGGAACTCCGCTTGAACGCCTCCAGGATCTTGTCCTTGACGGCCGCCGGCGGGACCCGCGGCCTGACCGCGATGAGATTGGTCACCCCGTGCACGCCGCTGAGCTTCCGGACGGCCGCCTCGGCGCCGGCCATCTGGTACTGCCAGTCCACCGTGCCGGTCAGCGTGATCCAGCCGCCCGCGACCTTGATCTGGATGGCCCGCTTCGGGAGGTGCACGGACCAGTCGATGATCGCCAGAGCCCGCGCCGCGATCTGGTCGTCGGCGACCTTCTTCTCGTCGGCGTAGCGGACCTGGATCTCCTGGGCGATGGCGCGCACGCCCCTGACGCGGCGCACGGCCCGCTCGGCCTCGACCTTCTCGGCATAGCTGCCGACGTGCCCCGTGAGGGTCACGACCCCCTCCGACACGGCGACGCCGATGTCGCCCGCGTCGAGGCTGGGGTCGAAGTCGAGTTCGTCGAGGACGTCGCGTCGCAAGTCCTTGTCGGTCATGGCGTCTCTCCCGGTGGTTGGCGTGATCGAAGCGACGCGACTGTGCGCGGCCCTAGACGGGCCGGCTTTGATCCAGCGCAACCCCAACTCGCGGCTCGGCGCCGGCCACGGCGGCGCAGCGCGCCATCTCCGCGTGCAGGTCCGGCAGCGTCGCCTCGACGCCCGCCGCCTTGAGGTCGGCCTGGAGTTCGGCGACGAGCGGTCCGTCGGCCGTCAGGACACCGCGGTCGGTGAACGCCTCGACGAACCGTTCCGCCGCATCCTCCGGGAGACGCATGCGCTCGCAGGCCCAGAGGGCCAGCAGCCGGTTGCGCCGCATGCGCGCGCGGAAGCGCTGCTCCTCGTCCTGCACGAAGTGGCGCTCGAAGGCCCGTTCGCGCTCGTCGAAGGTGGTCATGGGGCGGCTCCATCATGGGATCGGTGCGGGCGTTGCCCGCGCCGGACCGGGCATTGTCCGGCCGCGCACCGCGACGATCCTTGAGGCAGGTCAAAGCCGCGTACCGGGGCCTCGCCCGCCGCACCCGTCGTTGCGGCGGCCCCGAGTTGGCGCAGGCCGGCTGCGAGCTGACGGTCATGCGCGGGCGTGAGGTCGGCATCCGCCACGACGCCATCCCGCAGGCCGCCGTCGCCCCCGCCCGGCGGGGACGGGAGGAGTTCGACGTTGCCCGCGCCCCCCTTCGTCACGCCGGCCTGGATCACCACGCGGTCCGGCACGATGCCGCGCCCCTCCAACTTGCGGCCGGCCGGCGTGACCATCCAGGCCGTGGTGAGGCGAAGGCCGCGCCCGTCGCGGTGGGCATAGGTCGTCTGGACCGCCCCCTTGCCGTAGGTGCGGGTGCCGATGACCGTCGCGCGGCGGTGATCCTGAAGGGCGGCGGCCACGATCTCGGCCGCGGAGGCGGTGTCGCCGTCGACGAGCACGACCATCGGGACGCCGTCGATGAGACCGCCACCCGCGCCGTCCGACGCGAACCGCTCGACGTCGTCGGGGCCGCGGCCGACGAGGCGCAGGATCTCGCCGCGACCGAGAAACGCTCCGGCCACGGCGACCGCCTGAACGACCAAGCCCCCCGGGTTCCCGCGCAGGTCCAGGATGAAGCCGGAGAGCCGGCCCGGACCGATCTCTGCCTTGAGGCGCGCGACGGCCCCGCGCAGTCGCCCGGCCGCGAACGCATCGAAGTGGGCGAGACCGACATACGCGACCGTGCCCAGGGCACGGATGCGCACCGGGTGGAGCGGCAGCCACTCCCGTGTGAGGACCATCTCGACCGGCCCTTGGCCGCCCGGGGGGACGAGGCTCAGCCGCACCGTGGAGCCGGGCGCACCGCGCAGGCGGTCCACGATTTCGGCCCGGCCGAGGTCCGCGACGGCAACGTCGTCGATGCGCGCGATCAGGGTACCGGGCACCAGACCGGCCCGCGCCGCGGGGGCGCCGGGCAGCATGCCCACGACCGTCCCGCCGGCCTCGACATCGAGGCCGAGACCGGCATAGCGTCCGGACTCCGCCTCGTCGAGGCGACGGACCTCCGCCGCGGTCAGGTACCGCGCGTAGGGGTCCACCGCGGCGAGCATCGCGGCGACCGCCGCCTCGATCAATGCGCCGTCGGCGGGTTCGTCGGCCGCCCGTGTCCGGACGGCGTGGAAGGCGTCACCGAAGGTCGCCAGCGCCCGATAGGACGCGGCCGGGACCAGGGCGGATCGCTGTCCGGCATCCCGGGGTGCGGGGCTCGCCAGGACCGTACCGACAGCCCCGGCGAGGCAGGCGGCCGCCGCGAGCCACCAGATCGGCCGGCGTCTTGCCGGTCCGGACATGGTCCGACCTCCAAGTCTGTCCGACCTCCAAGTCTGTCGGACCTCCAAGTCCGACTTTCAGGTCTGACCGCCAAGCTTTCACGCCTCTGAGCCTGCACACCCTCCCGCCTGCAGGCGCGTGCCGGTGTCCCAGGCTGCGCCCGGCGTCGCATTGAGGTGCATCAAGAGCGCCGCAACGGATCCGCGGCGGCAGATCCCGTACCGGGGCCGCGCCGGGCCGTGCGCGGGCGAAGCCGCCTCCGCACCGCGTCGGCGTCCCTTGATCCAGATCATGGCCCCGACCGCGGAGGAGGGCACCCTCGCGCCGTACCCGACAGCCAGCCGCCCACGATGCCGCCCCTGGCGGATCCCGGGCGCCCATCGGAGACCACGATGCCCGCACCCGCCGACCGACACGATCCGTTCGACCCCTTCGGCGTCGCCGCCGCGATGGGCGCGTGGAGCTGCCTGCTGAAGGCGGCCGAGGAAATCAGGGCCATCGACGCGGAGATGATGGACACGATGCTGGAGGCCGAAGCGATCGGTCCCGCGCCCGGAGCGCCCGATGCCGACATGAGGCTCGGCAACATCGTGACCCTGATGCGAAGCCTGAAGCTCGATCCGGAGGCCGTCCGACGGCGTGACCCGGCGGCCATGCGGGATCTCGAGGCGGTCTGCCTGCGCTGCACGCAGCGCGACCGCTGCGCGCACGAACTCCGGACCGGGACGGCCGCCGACGCCCACGCGGAGTTCTGCCCGAATGCCGCGCGCCTCGACCGATTGCGCCGTGCTTGAGCCGGGGCCGGCACCCGAACCGGTCTCGCCGGCCCCGCACCTGGCATCGACCCCCGCCCTGAAGCGGCCGGGAGCGGACCAGGTCCATGCCCTGCCGGCCGCGGACGTTCCGGGGTGCTTCGGGACGTCCTTGAAGGTGGGCCTGACCGATGCGGAGGCGCGGCGGCGGCGCGCGCACGTCGGCCCGAACGTGATCGCCACACGGCAGAGGGCCGGCGTGCTCGCCCTGCTGCTGCACCAGTTGGCGAGCCCCGTCGTCTACCTGCTCGCGGCTGCCTGCGCGGTGTCGCTCGCCTTCGCCGATTGGCACGAGGCGGTCGCGGTCCTGGCGGTCCTGGCCGTCAACACCGGCCTGGGCTTCTTCACCGAGCTGCGGGCGGCGCGATCCGTCGAGGGCCTGCGGGCGCTCGGCACGCGCTCCGCCCGGATCCGCCGCGACGGGCACGTCCGGGTGCTCGCCGCCGAAGATCTCGTCCCGGGCGACATCGTGCTGGTCGAGGGCGGCGATGCCGTCCCGGCCGATATCCGTCTGGTGGAGGCCTCCAACCTCGGCGCGGACGAGTCGACCCTCACGGGGGAATCGGTGCCGGTCGACAAGGGGGCGTCCCCGGTCGCCGCGGAAGCGCGCCTCGCCGAGCGCGCCCCGATGCTGTTCCGCGGCACGCTGGTGACCCGCGGGAGCGGCACCGGCGTCGTCGTCGCGACGGGTCCGCGGACCGAACTCGGCGGCATCTCCCGGCTCGTGGATCAGGCCGAGCCGGATCGGTCGCCCCTGGAGCGACGCCTGGAACGCCTGTCGGGCCAGATGGTCTGGGTCGTCCTGACGATCGCCGTCCTCCTCGCCGTCCTCGGCGTGGCGACCGGCAAGGACCTTCGCCTCATGACCGAGGCCGGCATCGCGCTCGCCGTCGCGGCCATCCCGGAAGGCCTGCCCATCGTCGCGACCCTGATGCTCGCGCGGGGCATGTGGCGGATGGCGCGGCGGAACGCGCTGATCGAGCGCCTGTCGGCCGTCGAGACGCTGGGTGCCACGACCGTCATCCTGACCGACAAGACGGGCACGCTCACCGAGAACCGGATGACCGTGCGACGGCTGTCCTTGCCCGCCGGCGAACTGGACCTGTCCGCGCAGCGCCCCGGCGGGGCGCCGGAGGTCGAGCGCCTGCTCCACGTCGCGGTGCTCTGCAACGACGCATCGCTCGGGCCGGGTGCGGGACATGGCAGCGGCGACCCGATGGAACAGGCGCTGCTGCGGGCGGGCCGGTCCGTCGGGCTGGACCGTGCGGCGCTCCTGCGCGACCAGCCCGTCGTGCGCAAGCACGCCTTCGACGCGGGCACGCGCATGATGGCCACCGTCCACGCCGTGGGACCGCGCTACCGCGTGATGGTCAAGGGTGCCCCGGAGGCGGTGCTCGCGGCCTCGCGGCGCATGGGCGAGGGCGGGCGCGACCGCCCCCTCGACGAGGCGGCCCGCCACCTGTGGCGGCGCCGGGTCGAGAACCTCGGGGCAGGGGGCCTGCGGGTCATCGCCTGCGCCGAGAGGACGGCGGATGCGGACGGAGACGATCCCTTCGCGGATCTCACGTTCCTCGGCTTGGTGGGCCTGGAGGATCCGGCCCGGGCGGACGTCCCGGAGGCGGTGGCGGCCTGTCGCGACGCGGGCATCCGCGTGGTCATGGTCACCGGCGACCACGCCGTCACGGCCCGGAGCATCGCCCGCGCCGTGGGGATCGCCGGCCCGCGGGACCGCGTCGTCGAGGGCGTGCCCTGCGACCTCGCGCCAGGGGCGCTCGCAGATGTCGCGGTCTTCGCGCGGGTCAGCCCGGCCGAGAAGCTGTCCCTGGTCCGGGCGTATCAGGCGCAGGGCGAGATCGTCGCCATGACCGGCGACGGGGTCAATGACGCCCCGGCGCTGAAGCAGGCGGATATCGGCGTCGCCATGGGTCGGCGGGGAACCGACGTCGCGCGCGCGGCGGCCGCCATGGTCCTCCTCGACGACGCCTTCCCGACCATCGTCGGCGCGATCCGCGAGGGGCGGGCCATCTTCGACAACATCCGCCGCTTCGCCGCCTATCTCCTGGCCTGCAATCTGAGCGAGGTCATGGTCGTCGGGCTCGCGGTCCTGTCGGCGCTGCCGCTGCCGATCCTGCCGCTGCAGATCCTCTACCTGAACGTCGTGACCGACGTGTTCCCGGCCTTCGCGCTGGCGATGGGGGAAGGCCGGGAGGACATTCTCGAGCGGCCGCCGCGCGATCCGAGGGAGCCCCTCCTCGGGCGCCCGCAATGGATCCGGATCGCCCTGCACGCCGCCGTCCTGACGGCGGCGACCTTCGGGAGCCTGGCCGCCGCCGCGTCCTGGCTCGCCCTCGACCGGGCCTCCGTCGTGACCGTCACGTTCCTGACGCTCGCCTTCGCGCAGCTCTGGCAGGTCTTCAACATGCGGGCTTCCGGCTCGAGGCTGTTGCGCAACGAGGTCACGTGCAACCCCTGGGTCTGGGCCGCCCTGCTCCTGTGCACGGCGCTGCTCGTCGGCCCAACCTGCCTTCCTCCCGTCGGCACGGTGCTGGGCCTCGTCGCCCTCGATGGGAGCGGCTGGACGCTCGTTCTCTCGGCGAGCCTCGCACCGGTTCTGGTCGTCCAGCTCGGATCCCTGATCGCGGCGGCCCGCACGGCCGCCGGGCGTTTCGACCGTCCGGCCTGAGGAGGATCGCGATGGCGCCGAGCGCGGCGGATTGGGATGCACGGGTCGAGCGGCTGACCGGCCTTCTTCCCGCACGCGTGCAGGAGGCGGTCCGGTGGCTGCGAAAGCCCACGCGGCGGCCGCTGCGCGTGGCGGCGGCGCTCGCCCTGATCGGGGGCGGCGCGCTGTCGGTCCTGCCCGTCCTCGGCCTCTGGATGCTGCCGCTCGGTCTCGCGCTCCTGAGCGAGGATATCCCGGCTCTGAAGCCGCGGCTCGAAGCGGCGGCCCGTGCGGTGGAGGGCCTCCTGTCCCGCCTCCGGAAGCGATGACCGGTCCGGGCCGCGGGCGCCGGACGGCCCATCGTTGCGCTGGATCAAGGCGCCCCGCCCGGTCCGGCGGAGACTGGGGCGGACACCAGCCCGGAGCCCCCATGCCCCTCCCGTCCCCCCTCGCTGCGTTCCGCGACATCCTCGTCGCCGTCACCGAGGAGGGGCGCGGCGACGAACCCGAGACGGCCCTCGACTACGGCCTCTCCCTCGCCGCCACCGCGGGCGCCCACCTCACCGTGCAGTCCGCGGCCCGCCGGCTGACCCTGGTCGCCGGGGCGGGACTGGGCTTCGTCAACGACCTCGTCGGGAGCGAGAACAGGCGCCTGCGCGGCCTTGCGCTGGCGACCGCCGAGCGTGCCGCCGGGAACGCCGCCGGGGCGGGCGTGATCTGCACCACGGAGGCGCCCGCGCTGGCCTACCCGGACTTGATCGCCCGGCTGACCGCCCGCGCCCGGCTCGCCGACCTGACCCTCCTGGACGCGGAGACCCGGGAGGTCGACCTCGACCGCGACCTGATCGACGGGGTCTTGTTCGGGAGCGGGCGCCCGCTGATCGTGATACCGCCCGGGCGCTCCGCATGCGCCAGGCCGCGGGTCGTCGTCGCCTGGGACGGAAGCGCCCAGGCCGCGCGGGCCGCCAACGACGCCCTGCCGTTCCTGCGCGCGGCCGAATCGGTCGAGGTCGTGTCCGTGGTCGGCGAGAAGGATCTGTCGGCGACGGTTGCCGGCGCCGCGTTCGCCCAGCATCTCGCGCGCCATGGCGTGACGGTGTCGGTGACCACCCTGCCGGTCGTCGATGACGTCGCCGAGACGTTGCGGACCGCGGCGGGGCTGTTCCGTGCGGACCTGCTGGTGATGGGCGCCTACCGGCATTCCCGCCTGCAGGAATGGTTCCTCGGCGGCGTGACCCAGTCCCTCCTGGGGCGAAGCGGGGTACCGCTGTTCCTCGCCCATTGACCGTCGGGGCCGCAGGCGCGCCCCAGCCATGCGGCCGCAGCCCGCGCGCCGCTCCGGGCGCCGGGGAACCACGACACCGGGACAGCCGCGGGGGAGGGGATCCCTTCCCGCGATCCCTTCCCGGCAGCGCCCGCTCAGTCCTCGACCACGCGGCGGAGCCGGGCACGGCGCAGGCTGACCTGGCGGCCGCCGACGCGTTGGAGTGCCCCGTCCTCTTCGAGCTGCGAGAGCGTGCGCGACACGGTCTCGATGGTCAGGCCGAGAAAGTCCGCGATGTCGCGCCGGGTCATGGGAAGCGCGAAGGTGCCGATGCCGCCCAGGCGCTCGTCCACCTCGATGAGGAAGGCCGCGACGCGCTCCGCCGCCGAGCGGCGCCCGAGCAGGATCATGTGATCCTGGGCCTGGCGCAGGCTGGTCGTCGCCATGGTCCAGAGCCGGCAGGCGACCTCGGCCCGGTCGGTCGCAGCGCGCTCGATCTGCCGCCGCCCGAAGATCAGCACCCGGGTGTCGGACAGGGCCTCGGCCGTCTGACGGTGGCTCTCGCCATGCTCGAACCCGAACAGGTCGCCGGGCAGGTGGAAGCCGGTGATCTGCCGCCGGCCGTCGTTCAGCATCTTGTGAGTGCGCACTGCGCCGCTGACGACCTTGTAGACGAACTCGGCCTCCTCGCCCTCGCCGTAGATCTCCTCCTCGCGGGTGTAGCCGAACGGCGTCCCGATCAGGTCGGGACAGCCCGCGAACAGGACACCGGCGTGCCGCCCACCAACGGGGACGTTCAGGGCCATCTGCGGAATTGGGGGAAGGGTGATCTCATCGGCCATCGCTTCTCTCCTCGGGCGCATCGGATGGCGGGGAGATTGGCGGAGCCGGGGGGCGGGCGAAATTCCGGCCGTTCTCTTAAGCAGGATCACGTAAGGGCAACTACGTAGCCGCGCTGCGGCGCTCAATCGCCCGCAGCCGCCACGAGCCCCCATGCGGGCAGGGGATCGGACAGCACGAGCAGACCGTTGCAGCCGGCCAGAAGCGAGCCCAGCATCGTGGCGAGCCCGCAGGCCAGGAGACCCAGGACGAGGGTGAGGGCCTCGGCATGGCGGCGCAGGGCGTGGATGGACGCGCAGCCCGCGGTGAAGCAGGCCGCCACGGCGAGCGCCAGGGGATCGAAGGGCATGGTGCCGCTCCGGGCAGGGACGGGTCGGCGGCCCGGGTGAGGACGCACCGGCCCGCGCCGGCGCAGCCGGCGGGGCGCGTCAGACCGAGCGCGCCTGGGGCGACACGAAGAGCCGCCAGAGTTCGAACGCGGCCAGGACGGCCACGGCGAGGCCGATCACGACATGCACCCACAGGACGGGCTTGGCGTCCGCGAAGCCGAGCACCCACGGCGCCATGGCCGCCCACAGGCCGGCGGCGAGGTTGAGGTATTCCTCCCAGTCGTAGGTCTGGCCGAGGGCCAGAACCGCGATGACGGTGATGACGCCGCCGCTGAGGAAGGCGTTGCGCGCCGCGGCGGTGTCATAACCCAGCCCCAGGTACCAGGGCGCGAGGACCAGGGCGGCACCGAGAGCGATGTTGAGGGCGTTCGGGACCATGTCCCCAGTCTTGTTCTCGATGGTTCGCATCGCCGCCTCCCGACGCTGCACGGGCCGGACCGCTCAGAGAGGCCGGCCCTGGCGGTAGAGGGCCTGCCGCCTTCGATGGCCCGAGACTCCCGCATCGGGCCGGCCAGGCATTGATCTGCCTCAAGACCCGCGCGCCCCATCGTCCGGGCCGGCGTGGCAGGCCCGTTCGTCGGTCCCGACGGGCCTGTCGCCCAGGGGCTTCATCGTGGTCGAGCCGGCTCGAATCCGGGGCTCTCGGAGCGGGCGTCGACGGTGGGCGGGCAGGGCGGCGCGATCCGGGCGCCGGCCTGCCCGCCGCGAGCCGGCTCAGGCGATCCCGGCCAGCACCGCCGAGCGCACCAGTTCCTGCAGGTTCGCGGCCTGGGTCTTAGCCATGAGCTTGGCCCGGTAGATCTCGACCGTGCGCGGGCTGATGGCCAGCGCGCGGCCAATCTCCTTGCTGGTGCCGCCGGCGACGAGCTGGTCCAGAACCTGCCGCTCGCGCTCGCTCAAGGTGCCGACCCGCCGGACGAATTCCTGCAGGTCGGGATCGGCGACCTCCACCGGCCCGCCCCGCTCCAGGGCGGAACGGACCGCCTGCAGCAGCGCCGCGTCGTCGAACGGTTTCTCGATGAAGTCGCAGGCCCCGAGCTTCATCGCCGCCACCGCGAGGGGCACGTCTCCGTGTCCCGTCATCATGACGACCGGGATCTTGTGACCCGCCGCCCTGAGGCGGCGGAGCAGTTCCAGACCGTCGATGCCGGGCATGCGGATATCGGTCAGGACACAGCCCGAGGCCGGCTTGCCGAGCCGATCGAGGAGGTCGGCCCCGGCCTCGTAGAGTTCCACCGCGAAGCCGTCGGTCCCGAGCAGGAAGCCGACCGAGTCCCGCATGGCCGGATCGTCATCCACGACGTGCACGAGGCTAGCTGGCATGGCTGAGGTCTCCGTTGTGCACGGCCGGCAGCGTCAGCCGGAAGGTCGCCCCGCCCGCCCCGTTGCCCTCGACCCACAGTCGGCCGCCGTGAGCCTCGACGATGGTGCGGCAGATCGAGAGGCCGACGCCCATCCCCCCCTCCTTCGTGGTGACGAAGGGTTGGAAGAGCCGGTCCGCGACCTCGTCCGAGATGCCCGGCCCGGTATCCGAGACGGCGATCTCGATGCTGTCCGGTCCCGCAGGGCGCGCCTCGACATTCAGTTCGCGCCGGTGCCCCTGCTGCATGGCCTCGCAGGCGTTTCGCATCAGGTTGATGAGCACCTGCTGCACCTGCACCCGGTCGGCCAGGACCGAATGCGTGTCCGCGGCCAGCGTGACATGGGTCTTGATCCCCTGTCCGCGGGCTCCCACCAGGGCCAGCGTGCAGGCTTCCTCGATCAGCCGTGCCACCGGCTCGACCTGCTTCTCCGTCTCGCCACGGGCGACGTACTCGCGCAGGCGGCGGATGATCTGACCGGCCCGCAGCGCCTGCTCGGCGGCCTTGTCGAGCACCTCCATCGTCTTGGCGATGTTGTCCGGGTCCGGACGCGCCAGCAGGCGGCGGCAGCCCCTGGTGTAGTTGGCGATGGCGCCGAGGGGCTGGTTCAGCTCGTGCGCCAGGGTCGAGGCCATCTCGCCCATGGCGCTCAGGCGCGAGACGTGGACGAGTTCGGACTGGAGTTCCTGAAGGCGGGCCTGGGTGTGCTGGCGTTCGGTCAGGTCGTTGATGAATCCGGTGAAGAAGACCTGCTCGCCCGAGCGCATCTCGCCGATGGCGAGTTCCATCGGGAAGATCGATCCGTCCCGCCGCTGGCCCGTCACGACCCTGTGGGTGCCGATGATCCGCCTCTCCCCGGTCCGCCGGTATCGATCGAGATAGCCGTCGTGCTCACTGCGCATCGGCTCGGGCATCAGGATGCGGACGTTCCTCCCGACCGCCTCCGCCGCGGCGTAGCCGAACAGGCGTTCGGCCGCCGCGCTGAACGAGTGGATGAGTCCGGCCTCGTCGATGACCACCATGGCCTCGGGCACGGTGTCGAGGATGGACTGGAGATGCGCCTCGCGGGCGCGGAGGTCCACCTCCGCACGCTTCTGCGCGTCGATGCTGAGCACGACCCCGCGGTGCCGGACCGCCCGGCCCTCCGGGTCGAGCTGCACCCGCCCGCGGGAGCGCAGCCAGCAGACGTGGCCGTCGGGCCGGGCGACGCGATAATCGACCTCGTAGCTGCCGCCGTCCCGCAAGGCTCGCTGCAGGGCGTCCGCCCGGCTCTGGCGGTCGTCCGGATGCACCAGGGCCTGGGAGGCGGCGAAGGTGGTCAGTTGCTCGGACGGGACGCCGAACAGGCGGCCACAGGTCGGGGAGACCGTGGCCCGGCCGGTCGGGATGTCCAGCGACCAGATGCAGATGCCGACCTCGTCGAGGGTCTGCCGAAGCTCGTCGCCGGACTGCGTGCCGCCGCCGTCTTGGTCGGAGCCGGGCGTGCCGGCGGGGTTCGTCATCGTTCACACCGGTGAAAATCCTGCGCGCAACGGCGGAACTCACCTGTGCCCGGCGTCTCACGTCGCTCGCATCACGCGCCCGTGAAGCTACTCCAGTTCCCGCGTAGAAAACAGCCGGCGGCAATGTTCGCGGCCGAATCCAAATCGTTCTCCGATCCGGCCGCTTATTGGAGGCAGGGCTTGAGCTGGATCAAGGCTGCCCGGTCGCGGCGGGGCGAACCATGGGGCCGATCCATCCCGGAGACGCCCATGCCCAGACAGGCCTCATCCCCGCTCGCGGCCATCCGCGACGTGCTCGTCGGCACCGCCGTGGAGGGCGAGCGCGAGGAGGTGTCCTCGGCCATCGGCTACGGTCTGACCCTGGCCAAGGCCGCCGGCGCCCACCTCACCGTCCAGTCGGCATCCTGGCGCCTCTCGGGCAGCGACGCCTGGCTCGGCGACTTCGACTTCGACGGGGCCTCCGTCATGGACCGCCGCCTCGACGCCCTGGCCCGCTCCGTCGCGGAGCGCGCGGCCGGGGACGCGGCGCAGGCCGGGGTGGTCTGCACGACGGAGGCGCCGAGCCTGACCTACCCAGACATCGTGAACCGGCTCGCCGAGCGGGGCCGCCTGCACGACCTGACCGTTCTGGACATCGGCCCGCGAACCTACGACCTCGACCGGGAGATGGTCGAGAAGGCGCTGTTCCACAGCGGCCGGCCGGTCATCGCCGTCCCGCCGGGACACGATGCCTTCGCGGCGCGGCGGATCATCGTTGCCTGGGACGGCAGCGCCCAGGCCGCGCGGGCCGCCAACGACGCCCTGCCGTTCCTGCGCGCAGCCGAAGCGGTCGAGATCGTCTCGGTCGGCACCGAGGCGGCGATCGAGGCCACCGTGCCGGGGGCCGAGTTCGCGCCCCACCTCGCGCGCCACGGGGTGAACGTCAGCGTCAACGACCTTCCGACGGGCGACAGCGTGGCCGGCACCCTGCGCAGCCAGGCCGGGTTGTTCCGGGCCGACATGATCGTGCTGGGCGCCTACCGGCATGCCCCTGTGCGCGAGTACTTCTTCGGCGGCGTGACGCGGTCTTTCCTGCGGGGCAGCCCGGCCCCGCTCTTCCTCGCCCGCTGAGCCGGGGAGACTGCGATGCGCAACCGACCCCCCTCACGGAGCGACGCGGCGGGCCGGGCCGCGCGGCCGCGGACCCTCGCCCGTCGCCAGCCCCGACCGGCGCCGCCCAAGGCCGACGAGGCGCCCGCGCAGGAGCGCGCGCCGAACAGGATGGACTGGGCGGACCCGCTGACCGAGGAGGAACGCGAAGCCCTGGAGGCCGGATGGGGCTTCGTCGAGTGAGGCGCCGCAGCCGCGCCTGACGGGCGAACCCGACACGACCGGGTTGCCGTGATCACCGTCGGGCCGCCCGGTCTCGTCGGTGTCGCTCAGCGGCGCGCGGTGTCGGCCGCGGCGGGGCGGCGGCATCGACCACATCCTGCGGCGCCCGCCCCGGTCCGGCGGCCCGCGCCGTCCGGACCGGGCGCAAGGCAGGCCGGGGAGCCGGCCTCGCGGACGCCGATCATCGCCCGGTTTCCGCCCCGGGGAGCCGGAATCCGGCCTCCACCTCCTCCTGGGCAACCTCGTCCTGGGCAACCTCCTCCGCGCCCGTCAGGCCGCCCTGCATGATGTCGCCCTCGATCCGGCGGCTGTCGGGATGTCCCGGCGCAGGCCGCCCGGGCCAGGTCCAATCCCGGATCGCCGGCATGTCGTCGCCGGACCGGCAGACATACGCGCGATGGGCGGCCAGGGCCTGCCGGAGCGCCTCCTCGGCGTGCTCGGCCCGGCCCCGCAGCCGGGGTGCGGCCCGCAGGGCGGCCTGGGCGAGGTGGAAGCGGTCGAGCCGGTTGAGCACGCACATGTCGAACGGCGTCGTGGTCGTGCCCTCCTCGATGAAGCCGTGCACGTGGAAGTTGCCGTGGTTCGTCCGCTTGTAGGTCAGCCGATGGATCAGCCACGGATAGCCGTGATAGGCGAACACCACCGGCCGGTCGCGGGTGAACAGGCTGTCGAAGGTCGCGTCGTCGAGCCCGTGCGGGTGCATCTCGCGGGACGGCAGCGTCATCAGGTCGACGACGTTGACCACCCGGACCCGGAGTTCCGGGACGTGCCGGCGCAGCCAGTCCACCGCCGCGAGGGTCTCCAGGGTCGGGACGTCCCCGGCGCAGGCCATCACGACATCGGGCTCCGCATCCCCCTCGTTCGAGGCCCAGTCCCAGATGTCGGCGCCGGCCGCGCAATGCGTGACGGCCTCGTCCAGGGTCAGCCATTGCAGGGCGGGCTGCTTGCCGGCCACGACCACGTTGATGCGGTCGTAGGTCCGCAGGCAGTGGTCGGTGACGCAGAGCAGGCAGTTCGCGTCCGGCGGCAGGTAGATCCGGGCCGTGTCGCCGCGCTTGTTCGCCACGAAGTCGATGAAGCCCGGGTCCTGGTGGCTGAAGCCGTTATGGTCCTGCCGCCAGACATGGGACGAGAGCAGGATGTTGAGCGAGGGCACCGGCCGGCGCCAGCGCAATGCGCTCGCGGATTTCAGCCACTTGGCGTGCTGGTTGACCATCGAATCGACCACGTGGGCGAAGGCCTCGTAGGTCGCGAACAGGCCGTGCCGGCCGGTCAGCACGTAGCCCTCCAGCCAGCCCTCGCAGAGATGCTCGCTCAGCACCTCCATCACGCGGCCGTCGCGGCCGAGGTGGTCGTCCCCCGGCAGGACCTCCGCCTGCCAGGCCCGGCTCGTCACCGCGAAGACCGCGTCCAGCCGGTTCGAGGCGGTCTCGTCCGGACCCATGATGCGGAAGTTGCGGGACTCGGCGTTCAGGGTCAGGACGTCCCGCAGGTAGGTCCCGAGCGCGCGGGTTGCCTCGGCCGTGGTCCGGCCGGGTTCCGGCACCGCGACCGCGAAGCGCCAGAGATCGGGGAGCCGCAGCGGGACGCTCCTGCGTGCGTTCGCATGGGGATTGGCCGAGATCCGCCGCGGCCCCTTCGGCGGCAGGGCGGCGAGGTCGGGCACGAGCGAGCCGTCGGCGGCGAACAGCTCCTCCGGCCGGTAGGCGCGCATCCAGCGCTCCAGGACCGCCCGGTGCTCCGGGTTCTCCCGCACGGCCGCGACCGGCACCTGATGCGCGCGCCACGTGCCCTCGACCGGCTTGCCGTCGACGTGCGCGGGTCCCGTCCAGCCCTTGGGGCTGCGGAGCACGATCATCGGCCAGCGCGGCCGGGCCGTCGGGCCGCGCTCAGCCCGCGTCCGGATCGCCGCGATTGCGTCGAAGGCCGCGTCGAGGGCCGTGGCCATGGCCTGGTGCATGGTCGCCGGATCGTCGCCCGCGACGAAGCTCGGCTCGTAGCCGTAGCCGACGAGGAGGTCGCGCAGCTCGGCCTCCGGTATCCGCGCGAGGATCGTCGGGTTGGCGATCTTGTAGCCGTTGAGATGGAGGATCGGCAGGACCGTGCCGTCGTGGCGGGGGTCGAGGAACTTGTTCGCGTGCCACGAGGCCGCCAGCGGGCCCGTCTCGGCCTCGCCGTCCCCGACCACGCAGGCCACGGTCAGGCCGGGATTGTCGAGGGCCGCGCCGAACGCATGCGCCAGGGCGTAGCCGAGCTCGCCGCCCTCGTGGATCGAGCCCGGCAGCTCGGGCGAGGCATGGCTCGGGATGCCGCCGGGGAACGAGAACTGCCGGAACAGCAGGGCCATCCCGTCCTGGTCCTGCGCCACGTCCGGGTAGACCTCGCTGTAGGTGCCTTCCAGGTAGGCGTTGGCGACGAGGCCCGGCGCGCCGTGGCCCGGCCCCCACACCGCCATCAGGTCGAGGTCGCGCTGCCGGATGACCCGGTTGAGATGCGCGTAGATGAAGTTGAGGCCGGGCGTCGTGCCCCAGTGGCCGAGGAGCCGGGGTTTGACGTGCTCGGGCCTGAGCGGCTCGCGCAGCAGCGGGTTGGCCATGAGGTAGATCTGGCCGACCGACAGGTAGTTGGCGGCCCGCCAGTAGGCGTCGATCTGCCGGAGGCCGTCCGGCCCGAGCGGCCCGGGCACGAAGGCGAGGCGGTGCCCCGCGTCCCGATCTTCGCCGTCGTGGCGCTCCCTCGACGTGTGCGGCGCGTCCATGTCGGCCTCCCCGGCGGCTTCGGATCCCGGGGCCGACCCTGGCGGCAACCGGGGCCGGCGGCGTTGAGCTGAATCAAGGCGCCTCGGGTCCCGGCCGGCAGAATGCACCCGTCAGCAAGGCGGGAGCGAACGATGACCCTGGTACTTCGATCCACCCACATCCAGACGGTGCGCCGGGTGCGGATGCCGGTCGGTCTGGCGCCGCGGAACGATGCGGGCCGACAGGTCGTCGGGGACGGCTACCGCTACCGGAGCATTCCCAGCCTGCAGGCCCTGGCCCTGGCCGTCGTGGCGTCGGTGGTGACGCCGGCGCTGCTCTGGCTGGCCCTCTGAATCCGCGCCGAACCGAGGAGACCGGCCATGGACGACAAGACCGTGCACCAGCACGTGCTCGACGAGCTGGAATACGCCCCGATGATCGACGCGGCACAGATCGGCGTCATCGTCGAGAACGGCATCGTGACCCTGACGGGGCATGTCCGGAACTACGCCGAGAAGGGCATCGCCGAGCGCGTCGCGCTCCGGGTCCGCGGCGTGCGCGGCGTCGTCGAGCGGATCGAGGTCCGTTACCCGGGCAGCCCCGGTCTCGGGGACGAGGCGCTGGCCGAACGGTGCGCCCGGGTGCTGGAATGGGACGTGCGGATCCCGGAGAGCGCGGTCACGCTCAAGGTCGAGCGGGGCTGCGTCACGCTCCAGGGTTGCGTGCCGCACTACCACCAGAAGGCGGCGGTCGATCAGGCCCTGCGGCGCCTGGCCGGCGTGACCGACATCGTCAACCTGATCGCCGTGAAGCCGCCGGCCCGGGCCACCGAGGTGAAGTCCCGCATCCTGGCCGCCCTCCGGCGCAGCGCCCGGGACCCGGATACGATCCGCGTGCACGTGGACGGCGACACGGTCACCCTCGACGGGTGCGTCGACCTCTGGCGCGAGCGCGAACTCGCCGAGCGGGCGGCATGGTCGGCGCCCGGCGTGCGCGCCGTCGAGGACCGTCTGACGCTCGCCTGCTGAGGGTCGCGGTCGCCGGCTGTCGCCGCGGAGGCCGCCGTCCCGGTCCCGCCGGACCCCGACCAGCGCCCGACCGGCGACGGGTCGGGCCGACCCCGCGCGCCCTTGAGCTGGATCAAGGTCGATGCCGCGAACCCGGGCCACGGTGCCCCGACGGCGCCGGAACCCCGGCCACGAGAGGCGGTCATGAAGATCTCGCACATCATGGTTTCGGTCGATCTGGGGGCCGCGGCGGCGGACCGCATCCAACTGGCGGCCGGCCTCGCGGAGCGCTTCGACGCCACGCTGACCGGCGTCGCCGGACGCCCGGTCCTCGGCCCCATGCCGGTCGGCGACATGCTGGAGGTCGAGCGGATCTGGGCTCTCGAGGAGCGCCGGGCGGACGAGCAGCTCGCGGAGGCCAAGGCCCTCTTCGAGCGCGAGGCCGGGGCGGCGCACCAGCGGGCCTGGCGCGCCGCCCCGGCCCAACCCCTGGCCTACCTCGCCGGGCAGGCACGCGCCGCCGACATCGTGGTCGTCGGCCGGCAGGGTCCGGCGGACGGCGACCCGGGTCCGATGGGTGTGCCGGTCGGAGCCCTCCTGATGGAGGTCGGCCGGCCGGTGCTGATCGCGCCCCCCGGGATCGAGGATCTCTCGGCGAAGCGGATCGTCGTGGCCTGGAAGGACACGCGCGAGGCGCGCCGGGCCGTCCATGACGCCCTGCCGTTCCTGACCCGGGCCGACGCGGTCGACATCGCGGTGGTCGGCCCCGGCGCGGACCTTGAGGGCGCCGAGGATGTGGCCGCCTACCTCGCCGGCCATGGGGTCGGCGTCACCACGCACCTCCTGCGCAGCCCGGAGATCGGCGCCGCGGACGAGATCCTGCGGTTCGCCGGGCGCGCGGAGGCGGACCTGATCGTGCTGGGGGCCTACGGCCATAGCCGCCTGCGCGAGTGGGTCTTCGGGGGTGTCACGCGCGACCTGCTGCGCACGACCCCGGTCTGCTGCCTGATGAGCCACTGATGCGCCCGGCCACCACCTTCGCGGCGGGCGCCCTCGCCCTGCTCACCGTCCTTCGCGCCGGCCCGGCGGCATCCTGGGACCGGGAGGTCAAGCAGGGCGAGACCCTCGCCCGGACCAACTGCGCCCGCTGCCACGCGGTCGGGCGGGTCGGGGCGAGCCCGCTGCGCGAGGCGCCGCCCTTCCGCGACCTGCACACGCGCTACCCCGTCGAGGACCTGGGCGAGGCGCTGGCCGAGGGCATCCGCACCGGACATCCCAGCATGCCCGAATTCCGGTTCGACCCGGACCAGGTCGAGGCTCTGATCGCCTACCTGAAGTCCCTGGAGCGCTGAGCGCGGAGACCCCCGATGTTCCTGCGCTGTCTCCTCGTCCCCACCGCCCCCGGCCTCGATGCCACGCGCCGGCTCGATGCCGCCCTCCGTCTGGGTCGGCGCCTGCACGCGCATATCGGCGTCACCTACATGGCGCCCGGCCCGGAGCACGTGCAGGCCGCGCTCGCGCGCCTCGTGCCGATGGACCGCGTCTCCCTCGCGGCCATCGCACGGGGCGTGCGTGAGTCCGCGGCCGAGGGCGAAGCGGCCCTGCGGGCGTGGTGCGGGCGCGAGGGGGTGCCGCTCGCGATCCCGGACGGGCGCCTCGACGCCACCTTCGCGACCTGGACCGAACTGTCGGGCGAGGTCGAGCCGCTCCTGACGCTGGCAGGCCGCGTCAGCGACCTCGTCATCGTCGACCGGCGCGACCCGGAGCGACCCTTCACCGGGCGGGCGCTCGACACCGCGCTGTTCTCGGTCGGGCGTCCGACGCTGATGGTCGGGGAGACCCTGCCCTACGACCTGCTCGACCACGTGGTCGTCGCCTGGAACGGCAGCCTGGAGGCGACGCGGCTGATCGGCCAGTCCATCGCGCTGCTGCACGAGGCGCGGCGCGTGACCGTCCTGCACGCGCGCACGGAGCGATACGAGGAGGCGCGGGCGGCCGACCTGTGCGCCTACCTGCGCTGGCACGGCATCGTGGCGGAGGCCGTCAGTCTGCAGATCGCGGCGGGCTCGGTCGGCGCGGCCATCCTGGCGGAGGCGGAGCAGCGGAACGCCTCGATGCTGGCGCTCGGGGCCTACACCCACAGCCGCGTGCGCGAGTTCCTGCTCGGCGGCGTCACCCGCCACGTCATCGAGCACGCCCGCATGCCGGTGCTGATGGCGCATTGAGGGCGCGCTGACCCGCCGGCTTTTGCGCCGTGTCCCGGGTCCCGGGCGCAGGGTCTCGCGGCCGCCGCGAACAGGGCGGTTGCGTGCGGGCTCACCCGTCCTGCCGGCTGCCCGGGCAATCCTGTCAGTGGCTCATCAGGCAGCAGACGGGTGTGGCCGCCAGCAGGTCGCGGGTGACGCCGCCGAAAACCCACTCGCGCAGGCGGCCGCGGCCGTAGGCACCCGCGACGATCAGGTCGGCGCCGTGCTCGGCGGCGGCTTCGGCCAGCGCCTGGGCGACCGATGCGCCGAAGGCGTCGCGCCGGACGCAGACGGCGTAGACGTCGTGGGCCTGGAGGAGGCGCAGGCTGTCCTGCCCGTCGGAGATCGCCCCCTCGTCGATGGACACGACGAGCACCTCGGACGCCCGCTTCAGGAACGGCAGCGCATCCAGGACGGCCCGGCGCGCCTCGCGGGTGTCCTTCCAGGCGACAACGACCCGCTTGGCGTCCAGATGGTCGACGTCCGGCGGCACCACCAGCACCGGGCGGCCGAGATGCATGAGCGCGTCGGCCGGATCGACGGCGAGCCGCGCGGGTTCGGGGGCGGAGCTGCGTCCGGTCACCACCAGGTCGGCGGCGGCGGCCTGCGCGACGAGGAACGGCAGCGGACGCTCGATGGCGGAGCGCCATTCGACGCGGCCGCGGCCGCCGGCGGCCTCCACGAAGGCCGCCTGCGCCAGGCGGAGGTCGTTCAGGAGGGCCGCGTCCGCGGCGGCGGCGCTCGCCGCGGGGGCCGGCGGCGGAGCYGCGTAGCCCGGCTGCTCCGCCGCGACCCCGATCAGCCGGGCGTGGAAGTCGTCGGCGAGGTGACCGGCGAGGCGCATGCGGTTTCCCGCGCCCTCCGTCAGGTCCACGGCCACCATGATGCTCGCGTAGGTCATGGACGGTCTCCATCGGACTGGGACGTCCGCATGCGCGCGCGACGGGCAGGCGGGCTCGGCGGCCCGGCCTTCCCGCCGTGGGGCTCCGCGTAAGGTCAGGTGGTCCTAGCGCAGGGTCAAGTGGTCCTCCACGGCGTGCACGCCGGGCGCCGACCATGCGGCGTTCTCGGCGAGCCGGCGCTCGTACCAGGCGTTCACCTTGCCCTTCAGGACCACCTTGGCGTCCTTCACCGTCACCTCGATGGCGTCCGCCTCCAGCTCGGCGTTGCGCTTGAGGGCCGCCAGAATCTTCGCGTGCACGTCGGGCACGCTCGCCTTCGGCGTCACCGCGATGGTGTTGACGATGCCGGCGACGCCCGCGAGGCGCCGGATCGCCCGATAGGCCTCCTCCTTCTGATACTGCCAGTCGACCGTCCCGGTGAGCGTCACCCAGCCGTCCTGGACCTTCACCTGCACGGCGTACTTCGGCACGGTCACGGACCAGTCGAGCATCTGCACGGCGCGGTGCGCCAGATCCTCGTCGCGCGGCGGCGCCTGGCCGCCGAACCGGACCTTGATCTCCTCGACCACCCCGCGCACGCCGCGGACCTTCTGGGCCGCCTTCTCGGCGGCCACGCGCTCCGTGTAGCTGCCGACGTGACCGGAGAGCGTGACGATGCCGTTCTCCACGGCGACGCCGATATGGGCAGCGTCGATGCTCGGGTCGAAGTCCAGCTCGTCGACGACGTTCTGGCGAATCAGCGTGTCGCCCATGGTCCCTCTCCTCGGTGCGTCCGGGTCGCCCCTGGCGGGGACCGACGCTAGGCCCGGCAGGCTTGCGGACATTGATCCAGCGCAACGGCCTCGCCCGCTGCGATCCGGCCCCGCATCGGGCAGGCCAGGGGGCGGCCCCGGGCCGTGCGACGGGCCGCCACGGCGGAGACCATGTCGCGGGCATCGAACAGCCGGTCGAAACTCGGCACGTCGGAGAAGGCGTCCGGAACGCGCGCGTTGCCAGCGATCAGCGCGAAGGGGATGCCAAGCCGGCGGAGGGCGCAGGCCAGGGGGAAGCCCGGCCCCTGGTTCAGGTCGACGCTGACGACCGCGAATTCGGGCCGGTGCGCACTCAGGCTCTCCACGGCCTCTCCGCAGGTCCCGTACGGCCCGCTGACGGCGCAGCCGGCCGCGGTGAGGACGTCTTCCAGCCACATGCCCGGCAGCGCCTGCGGCTCCGCGACGAGGACAACCGGCCGCGCTCCTGTTCCAGCTTCCATCGCCCGCTTCCCTTTCCGGTTGCCGCGGCTCCAGGATAGACCGGCCGGGCCGGCCGGCCTTGATCCAGCGCAAGGGCGCCGGCGCAGTCAGGTGCCGGGGGCCGGCGGGACGAGGCGTTCGCGGCCGGGCGGGTCATCCCCGGCACGCCGGGCCTGCGCGGCGCGATGGGCCTGCGCCTTCCCGTGCAGCGGCCAGTAACGCTCCATGGCGAGGTAGGTGAACGAGGCCGACCAGCCGATCAGGAGGAGCCCGTTGAGCGCCTCGACACCGGTGAGCAGGCGGGCGTGGCCGAGGGGCACGTGGTCGCCGTAGCCCAGCGAGGAGTAGGCGACCACCGAGACGAACAGGCAGTCCTCGAAGGTCTGGATGGGCACGCCCGAGAAGGCCCCGAGCCCGAACCGGAGCACGAGGAGCCAGTAAGCGCCCGCGTAGACCCACACGGCGACCGTATGCCCGGCGAAGGCGGCGAGCACCACCGCGACGATGCGCCAGCGCGGCGGCACCGGCAGTTCGGCGAGATGCTCCGAGGTGAGGCGAAGGGTCTCGTAGAGCACCAGGATGGTGACCATGACGAGGACGATGCTGGCGGTCAGGACGACGAGCATGGCTTCGGTCCGCGCGATGGGCTCCCGGGGGATCCTGTCCGACCTGCCGGGCGCCTCATTGACCTGCCTCAAGCCGCGCCCCGGTCCCGGCGGCCTCGTCGGCCATGCCGTGATCCAGATCAACGCGGGACGCGCTCCGAGGGCATCCCATGCCACCCGGTGGCCCGTTCGGTCGCCCGGACCCGGGAGGCAATCATGGCGGACATCCACGTATCCGAGGCCCTCTGGTCCGGCGGCATGCCCCCCGAGGGCATCCTGGAACGGTGGCTCGTCGCGGACGGCGCGCGCGTGCGGGCCGGGGAGGCCGTGGCCACCGTGCGCATCGGCGGGGCGCTGCACGACATCGTCTCTCCCGTCGCCGGGCGCCTGGAGGAAATGGCGCCGGCGCGCGAGGCGGTCGATCCCGGCTGCATCATCGCCGAGGTCCATGCGTGACGACCGGCACGCCGCGGCACGCGCCGGATCGCCGAGATGGCTGCGGCGACCGATGACATCCGCAGCCTGAAATTCGCGCCGGCCGCGGCGGCGGGCAGATCCCCGGAGGATTGAGGATGCCGCTGCCCCTCCCGGCGCTTCTCGCCGACATCGGCGGCACCTACGCCCGCTTCGCCGTCCTGCCGGAGCCGGCGGCCCGGCCCACGCCGATCTGGAAGGTGCCGACGGCCGACTACCCGGGTCCGGTCGCCGCAATCCGGGCCTTCCTCGACCGACCGGGCCCGGTCCGGCCACGCTCCGCCTGGCTCGCCGTGGCGGGCCGCGTCGACAAGGGCGTCACGCGCCTGACCAACGCACCCTGGACGTTCGACCGCGGCGCGATCGGCGCCGCCCTCGGCCTGGAGGCGGTGCGGCTGGTCAACGACTACGTTCCGCTCGCCGGCCTGTTACCGAGTCTCGCCGCGGACGACCCGACCGACCTTGCGCGGATCGGGCCGGGGGTCGCGGGCACGGGTCCGCGCCTCGTCCTCGGGCCGGGCACGGGCCTCGGCGCCGCGGCCCTGATCCCGGCCGGCGAGCGCCTCCTGATCCAGACGACCGAGGCCGGCCATGTCGGGTTCGGCCCCTGCGAACGCGACGACCTGCCGTGGGATGACCTGATGAAGGCCGCGGGCCGGCTCACGGCCGAGACCCTGCTGTCCGGGTCCGGGCTCGTCAGGCTGGCCCGGGCCATCGCGGCGGCGCGGGGCGTGGCCGCCGGCTGGTCCCGGCCGCCGGAAGTGCTCGATGCCTCCCTGGTCGATCCGCTCGCGCGGGAAACGGTCCGCCGGTTCGCGCGCCTGCTGGGCCGGTTCGCGGGCGATCTCGCCCTGACGTTCTCGGCGACCGGCGGCATCTACCTGGCCGGTGGGATCGCCCCGCGCATCGTCGAGGTCCTGCAGGGCGGGGCATTCGGGGACGCCTTCGAGGACAAGCCCCCGTTCCAGGCGGCGATGCGCGCCATCCCGCGCTTCGTGATCCTGCGTCCGGAACCGGCCATCGATGGATTGGCAGCGCTCCTGGCGGCCGAGGACCGCTTCCTGTTCCCCGGTGCGGACTGGCGGGCTTGAGCCAGATCAACGCCGCAGGCGCGCGGTGCCCCACAGTGACGACCGGAGATTTTCGGTCAGAGGCCATCGCCATGTCGTATGCCAGCATCATGGTCGCAGTCGATGACGGGCGCCACGCGCCGGCGCGGGTCAGGCTCGCGGCGGAGCTGTCGCATCGCCTGGGTGCCCGCCTGATCGGGGCGGGCGCCTGCCTGCCGGACTACCCGCAGGGCTACGGCGAGACGGCGGTGCCGATGGGCACGGCCATCGAGGAGATCCGGCAGGCCGCACTGGAGCGGCTCGCAGGCGTCGAGGAGGTCTTCAGAGGGGCCTGCGGCCGGAGCGACCGCGTCGAGTGGCGCTCCGACATGGATGGTCCGATCCCGTTCCTGGAAGGCCAGTCCAGGGCCGCGGACCTCGTCGTGATCGGCCGCCCGGCGGACGACGAGCGGGTGACGGCCGGCTTGGCCGTCGATGTCGGCGACGCTCTCATGGAGCTGGGCAGGCCGGTGCTCGTGGTCCCGGCCGAGGTCGAGTACCTGGAGGCACGGCAGATCGTCATCGGCTGGAAGAACACGCTCCAGACGCGCCGCGCGGTGTCGGACGCCCTGCCCCTCCTGCGCCGCGCCGAGGCGGTCCAGGTGTTCCGCGTCGGCGACGGCGAGGACCGCGCCGAGGTCGAGGACGTGGTGCGTTTTCTCGCCCTGCACGACGTCAACGCCAGCGCGCACCATGCGAAGCCCTCGGGCTGGACCGTCGCGGACGACCTGCGCGGCGCGGCGCACGCGTTCGGCGCCGACCTGATCGTGACCGGCGCGTATGGCTACAGCCGTCTGCGCGAGTGGTTCTTCGGCGGCGTCACGCGCGACCTGTTGGCCAAGGCGACGATCTGCTGCCTGATGTCCCACTAGGAACCGCCGGCCCGACCCCCGCGGGGCGCGTCCTGCGGGAGGGCGGCCGGCCCGGGCTCATCGGCGCCGGCGCCAGCGGCGCAGCAGGCGTCGGAGACCGATCACCAGGGCGCCCGCGAGGACGAGCAGGCCGAGACCCGGATGCAGCAGGGCGGCCGCCTGGAACAGGACGAAGATCCCCAGGACGACCTTCCAGGGCTTCATCGGGGCGTCGTCGGGCTCCGCGC
>NZ_JBFUGA010000025.1:0-57970 GCF_056403155.1 Methylobacterium sp. P3_A11 | reverse complement strand
GGCTGCGCACCCTCCGCGCCGGGCGGAGTTGGGCGGAGACCGAGACCCGCATGGCCTGGGAGCCGCCCGCAGACCCGAGCGACGATCCCGACCCGGATTGTCCGGCGGACCCTTCGATGGGCGCGGTTCCGGCGGTGATCCTGCACAAGCGGATCGCCCTCGGCCTTCCGGGCCTGGGCAACGCCGTGGAGGTGCAGGCGGGCTTCGTCCTGGCCGAGCCCGCCAAAGGGCTCCGGCTCGAACCGCTGGCCGCYGCCGTGCCGGCGGAATTCTCCGAGGCCTGGCGTTTTGACCCGGCCACCGGCGGGATAGCCCCCCTCGACCCCGCGTCCGGCGTTCAGGCGGATCCGGTGATCCTGGCGACCCCCGAAGGCTCGCATGCCCTGGCCATCTGGGCGCCCGGCCCGCCGACACAGGAGACCGACGCCCCGCGGCCCGGCTTCGCGGTGCGGCCCGAGGCCGGGGCGAACCGCCTGAGCTGCCGCTTCCGCGTGGCGAACGCCACCGCCGGATCGCACGACTTCGCCTGCTACGCCCTGGTCGGCGCACTCGCCGACGTCCGCGCCGCCCTGCGGAACCTCACCGCGCCACCCTGACGTGCGCGAGGCCGCCGATCCCGACGGACGCACCCGGCACCGTCGATCCCGTCCGACCCGATGGGAAACGGCGTTCGACGGTCCGGACCGACGAAGCGATCGAGGGTCCGAGAGACGGGAAGCACGCCTTCGCGGTCGGGATCATCCGCATCGCGCCCGAGTCCCGCCTCCGCTGCCTCCTGCCGCCCGCGCTGCGCCAGCTGGGCTCCGGCGGTGATGGCCGCGACGGAAGAGCCGACCCTGAAATCCGCGTGAGACAGGGAATAAACGCCCATGGCGCGACGCCGTGGCCGGATCGCCACAGCTTTGGCGCACGACATTGTGTATACAGGATGCAGTTCGTTCCAGAGACCACGAACCGACTCCGGCGCGCTTCTCGCAGAGGCGCGCCGTATTGTTTCGGGGCCGCGGCAGCGCTCACAGCCGCCGGATCCGCGGCTCGGGGCGGGCCTCCAGCATGAGATGCGTGAGCGCCCAGACCAGGGCGTCGAGCCGGTCGGGCGATCCGCCGCCGGACAGGCCGTCCGGACCGAAATCGCACAGCTCGTCCTCCAGCGCCGGGAACGCCCCGACATGGTGGACCAGCCCGCGGGCATAGAGCAGCGAGACCGGCTCGGCGCGCAGGTACTTGCCCCGCGTCGCATGGACCGACGTCACCGGCACGGCCGGGTCGCATTGGGCCAGCACGGCGGCGGCCATCTCGCCACCCTGATTGACCTCGACCACCAGGGCATCGGCCCGGAGCCGGTGGTAGAGCGCCAGGGCCGCCTCCGCCCAGGCCTGCGGGGTGGCCCGGGCGAGGCTCGCATCGGCCAGCACGTAGGCGTGGCCGCCGGCGCGGCCGGCCGCCACGATCCCACAGGCATCCGAGCGCGCCCCCGAGGCCGCGGGGGGATCCACCGCGACGACGATCCGGCCGAGATCGGGCGCCCCCGCGACCCGGGCCGCCTCCAGGGCGCCGCGGGTCCACAGGGCATCGTCCCGGTCGGCGATGAGTTCGCCGTCGAGTTCCTGCCGGCCCAGCCGGGTGCCGGCGTAGCGGCCGACCACCTGCTCCAGGAAGTCCGGCGCGAGGTGGGCGGCGTTGTCGCCTGTCCGGGCACGGCTCACCACCGTGCGCGGATCGGCGAGCAGCCGCCGGATCAGCGGCACCGGCCGAGGCGTCGTGGTCACGAGGTTGCGCGGCCGGGCGCCGAGGCGCAGCCCGAATTGCAGCATGTCGAACGCCGCCTCGGGCCGGCGCCACTTCGCGGCCTCGTCGCACCACGCGGCGCCGAATTGCGGGCCGCGCAGGGCGTCGGGCTCCTCCGCCGAGAAGGCGAACGCGACCGCGCCGTTGCTCCATTCGAGGCGCCGGCGGCTGGGCGACCAGACCGGCCGGGGGCGCCCCCGCGGTGGCAGGCCGAGCAGGCCCGAAGGCCCCTCGACCATCACGTCGCGGACATCGAGATGGGTCTCCCCCACCAGCGCGATCCGCGCGACCGGCGCGTCCGTGAAGGCCGGGTCCCCCCGGGCGAGGGCGTCGACCCACTCGGCCCCGGTGCGGGTCTTGCCGCTGCCGCGTCCGCCGATCACCGCCCAGGTCGTCCAGGTCTCGGCGTCGGCGGGCGGCAACTGATCCGGCCGGGCCTGATGCAACCAGTCGCCGGCGAGCATCCGGATCAGGTTCGGCGGCAGGGTCGCGAGGAAGTCAGGCAGTCGCCCGGCCGCCGACAAAGCCAGCATAGCGTCGCGCGATCTCCGCGCGCAGGGCGGGCAGGTCGGGTCCGGTGCCGCCATCGCCCCCCTCCCCCGTCGTGCCGCGCGGCGTGTCCGCGGCGAGCGTGTCGAGCAGCCGCTTGAGACCGCCGAGATCGCGCAGGACCCGGGCGGAGTCGCGCAGGGGCGGGTCGCCGCCGCCCAGGGCCGCGTCGAAGGCGGCGATCTGCCGGACCACGTGGGCGCTCAGGTGCCCCCGCAGGATCGCCGGATCGATCGCCGGATCGGTCGCAATCCCACGTCCGGCGCGCCGGAGGGGCGCGTTCGGCAGGTCCACGCCCAGGGTCAGCGACAGCAGCGCCGCAGTGGGCCGCCCGAAGCCCAGGGCCTCGCTGACGTCACCGGGGTCGTTGCCGGGCGTGGCGAGGAGGCGGGCGAGGGACGCCCGACGGCCCGCCGTCCAGCGGGCCATCGCGAGCCGTGGCGCGTGCTGCCGCGGCCTCACCCAGCCGGCCCGGGCATTCCAGGTCCGGATCGTCTTCGGCCCGATGTCGAGGCGGGCGCCGATTTCGTCGACCGTGAGGCGGGTGTCCCGCAGGAGACGGAGGGCCTCGGCGCGCCGCTCCGCCGCGTGAGCCTGGGGTGGCCACATCAGGGGCTCTCCGCACACGTCTCGACCGTGCTGGAGTGATAGCCCGGCAGCGCGACGATGTCAAGCACAAATTCCTATTTTTGCCGGTCCTAGGATTTTTGGCCGAGTGCCGGGACGGATCTCACCCGGCCCACTGCGCGACCCCACGATGGCGCGAGCAGGTTCCGCGATGCGTGTGGCTGAAGCTCCATGTCCCGTCCCGGCATCTGGCCGTAGCGCCGGTGGGCTTGGTGCCGTCGAGACTTTTGGCCGGCTGATGGACCTCCGACCCGTCCCGGCTGCGATAATGGCCGTGCCGGTCCAGTGTCCGGTCGTCCGGCTCGGAGAACGGCCGGGCGGAGGCGCTCCCGGACACGCCGAAGGGGACGACGAGCAGGACGACGATCAGGACGACGAGGCCGGCGAGCCCGAGCCCGCGCCCCCGCGCAGCGCCCGGCCAGCGCCACGGCGGCAGACTCACCAGCGGCACCAAACTGCGGGCCATTGGCCGGAGGACGCGATGGCTCGGGATCGGGATGGGCACCAGGATGCCTCTTCAAGGTTGTGTCTGATCCCATCAGACACAACCGGAGAAGGGCGTCACGGACTATCTACGGTTATCCATAGAACAGTTACAGGTTGCGAATCGGCCTCCCGGGCGCCGACCGTCGGGGCCGGGCGGGCCTGCCCGCAACCGGACGCGGAACGGCCTCGAAAGCTATCGCGGCTATTTCCGCTGTGAACGGCGGTCCCGAAGGCGGACGAAGACCGGAACGGCCGTCACCTCGACACGTTGACCGGCGCTATCCACACGCGGGCAAAGCCTTTCACGCAGTTCGTCAGAGTGAATCGGGTAAAGAATGGTCGGTGACCCACCAGAGTCCGGAGCGGCTCAGCCGCTGGACGAAGGCCCCGTGCGGGATCCTGGTGCGGGTCCGGCGCAGGGGACGACGGAGGCCGCTGCGCTGAGCGACAGTTTCAGGCGCTTCGCCGACGTCGTGCCGCTCATGATGTGGCGTTCGGACGAGGCCGGGCACGCGGTCCACCACAACGTGTGCTGGCTAGAATTCACCGGGCGCCCGCTTGAGGCGGAACTCGGTCTCGGCTGGCGCAGCGGCCTGCATCCCGAGGATTTCGACCGCCACGCCAAGGTCGTCGCGGAGGCCTTCGCGGCGCGGGCGCCGTTCACCGTCGAGTTCCGGCTGCGGCGGCACGACGGCGTCTATCGCTGGTTGCTCGACACCGCGCGGCCCGTCGTGGAGGACGGCCGGTTCCAGGGTTATCTCGGTTCCTGCTTCGACATCACCGACCGCAAGCACGCCGAGGAGCACATCGAGCACGCGCTCGCCGAGAAGGAGGCGCTGCTCGCCGAGGTCTACCACCGGGTCCGCAACAATCTGCAGGTGATGGTCAGCCTGATCGGTCTCTACGGCCGGGCGGCGCCCGACGCCTGCCGCGGCAGTTTCGAGGCCCTGGGCCAGCGGGTGCGGGCGATCGCGCTGGTGCAGCAGCACCTCCACGAGGCGCCACACATCGCGTCGATCGACCTGAAGGACTACCTGCACCGCCTCGCCTCGGGCCTCGGCCAGCTCCGGCGGGCGGGTCGGATCAGCGTCCAGGTCGGCGGCACCGGGAACGGCCTCGTGGAGCCCCGCATCGCCAATGCGCTGGGCATGATCGTGGCGGAGATCGTGGCGGAGTGTCTCGACGCCACGGCCGAGCACGTCGCCTGCTCGATCGCCATCGACATGGAGGCCCAAGCCGGTCGGCCGCCGCGCCTGTCGATCGTGTCCGGCGTGAGCGAGATGGCCGCCTCCGGCCGTCCCAACGTCCCGAACCTCGGCCCCCGTCTGATCGCCGCCTACGCGGCCCAGGCGGAGATCGCCGTCACCGGCGATGCCAGCCCGGGCGACCCCCTGTGGCTGACCCTGCCGCCATCGCACCCGACCGAACAGTGAGGGCGCCCGCGGCGCCGAGCCCCGTCGCCACGGCGGTTCGGCCGGCCTATACAGCAGCGTCCCGAAAGATGGCCGCCGGCTTTCGGATCCCGGCCTTGCCGCCACCAGACCGAGCGCAGTGTATCCCGGACCCGGCTGAGCATGCTTCCCCCGATCGAAACCATCATCGACAATTTCGAGATCGTCGAAGACGACGACATGCGGCTTGAGTACCTGATTGAACTCGGCCGTGCCCTGCCGTCGATGCCCGACGCGGAGCGGACCGAGGCGAACCGCGTTCATGGCTGCGAGAGCCAGGTCTGGATCGACACGGGCGTGGATCGGTCGGGTGGGGTGCCGCGCCTCGTCCTGCATGGCTTCAGCGACTCGTTCATCGTCCGCGGCTTCGTGGCGCTGATGGTGGCGCTCTACACCGGCAAGACCCCGAAGGAGGCTGCCGAGACCGACGGCCTGGAGCTGTTCCGGCAGCTGCGCTTCGGCTCCCATGTGACCTCGAAGCGCTCCAACGGGGTGCGGGCCATGGCCGAGCGGATCCACCATGACGCGGTCCGGCTCGCGGCGGAGGCCTGAGGATCGAGGCCGGCGCCGTCGCGCCGGGGACCGCGAGAGTGTCAGCTCGTCCCGCCGGCACGGCGCCCACTCCTCCCGAAGCGTGAAGCCGGTGGCCTGCGCGGGCATCGGCGCCGTGCCGTGCCCGCCCGTCGGCTCGATCCCATGCGCGGCATCGGGACCGGCCTGAACTGAGGTTCCCCTCAGCCCCGCCACAGGCGCAGGCGCCCGCGTTCCGGCCCGATGGCCTCCCGCTCCAGCCCGTAATGCTCGGCCAGCCGGCCCAGAGCGATCCGCGCCACGACCTTCGCCGACCGGGCCGGCCAGCGGCGCTCGGCCTCGATCCGCTCCAGACCCTTGAGGAACCCGCAGAGGTCGATCAGCAGCCCCGACAGGTCGCTCCCGACCGCGTCGAGGGCGCCGCGTACGCGCTGCCGGGCCGCGATCACGTGGTCGGCGGCGGAGGCCGGGTCCCGGGGACCGCCGCCATCGACCCGGGGGGCGCCGAAATCCGAGCCCATCCGCGGCAGCAGGGCGGCGGCGCTGATGTCCCGCCGCAGACGCTCCCCAGCCTCGAACGAGGCCGCGTCGATCAGCGGCGCGCCGTCCCGGTCACGCCGGCGCACCATCCAGGCGAGGGGATTCTCGGCGGCGTTGCGCAACGTCGGCCCCGCACCCGCATCCCCCGCCACGACCGTCAGTTCGCGGTGTTGCGCGGCGAAGGGCATGTCGCCGGACGAAGCCTGCCGCCGCAGGCGCGCCCGACCGGCCGCGCTGATCGTCAGCCGCGTCCCGGCGGCGTCCCACGCTGCAAGATCGGCCGCGGTGAGGGCGCGACCGGAGGCGGCCGCGAAGCGTCCGCCTCCCACCGAGATCCCGTCGCCGCCCCGCCGGGTCACCAGTGCATTCTCGACGAGGGGATCGGGCCGCGCGTACGCGCCCGCTTCGCCGAGCCGCGCCAAGAGGCGGACCGCCTCCGCCGGCAGGTCGCTCGACGCTGCACGGTCGTGCTTCGCCCCGGAAGCGCCGCTCCGCCCGCTCGCGGCAGTTTTGTTCATGTTTTGTTCCATATGTTCCGAGCCGAGTGCGCCGAACCCTCATCATGTCAGGAAATTTCAGATGATCAAGGTTTTTTTGCCTACAACCCACAGCTATCCTGCGGCGGCTTAGCGTGCCGCCCGGGTCGGCGGCCGATGGAGGATGTCGGCGATCTCGGTCTCGGACTTTCCGCGCACCTCGTAGCCCATCGCCTCGAAACGATCGATCAGCGTCGCGCTGGAGGCAGCGGACCGCGCCGCCCAGTCCGCGAGCACATTGTTCATCCGCGCGAGGTCCGGCTCGTTCTGCTTGTCCTGCGGATCGGGAATCGCGGCCATGTCGGCACCTCGGCGTCGATGCAGAGACCGTGATCGACGCCACGGCCAGCGGTTCAACGCGCGATCCGGAATCGGGCTCCCGCGCCCGGGACCGCGGGCGTCGCGCGAGGCGAAGGCCACGGCGGCGCGCGGCCCCCTCGGCCCCGACCGCTTGCATCGCGGCGCCCGGCGGGACACATGCCCTCACCCGGACGTGACGGGACCCGACGGGAGACACGATGACCGAGATTGGCCACGGATTGCTCGCTCACCCTGACGCTGCGCCGGTCGCGGACGCCCGGCCGCGACGCTTCAGCGTCCACGGGCACGAGATCGCCGATCCCTACGCGTGGCTGAAGGCCGAGAACTGGCAGACGGTCCTGAAGGATCCCGCCGCGCTGCCGGACGACATCGCCGCCTATCTCAAGGCCGAAAACGCCTACGCGGAGACGGCCCTGGCGGGGACCGCGGACCTGCGCCAGCGTCTGGTCGCCGAGATGCGCGGGCGGATCCAGGAGGACGAGAGCGGCGTCCCCGAGCCGGACGGACCCTTCGCCTACTACACGCGCCACCGCGAGGGCGGGCAGCACCCGCTGATCTGCCGGCGCCCGTCGACCGTGCCGGACGTGCCCGCGGCCGGCCCGGACCCGGACGAGACGATCCTCATCGACGGCGATCGGGAGGGCGAGGGCCTGCCGTTCTTCGAGATCGCGGCCGCGGTTCATTCGGACGACCACACGCGGCTCGCCTGGAGCGCTGACACCAAGGGATCGGAACTCTACACGGTCCGCGTGCGCGACATCGCCACCGGCCTCGACCGGGACGACCGGATCGAGGCGACCTCCGGCGAGGCGGTCTGGGCGGCGGACGGCGAGAGCTTCTGGTACGTGGCGGTCGATGCCAACCATCGGCCTGCCAAGGTCATGCGCCACCGCCTCGGTACCCCGCAGAGCGCGGACGAGACGATCTACACGGAAGGCGATGCCGGCTACTTCGTCCATATCGGCAAGACGCAGTCCGGCGCGTTCCTCGACATCACGGCGAGCGACCACGAGACGTCCGAGGTCCGGCTGCTCGACCGGCACGCGGAGTCGGCGAAATTGCGCCTCGTCGAGCCGCGCACCCCTCTGCTGATCTACGGAGTGGAGCACCGCGGCGACCGGCTGTTCATCCGCACCAACGCGGACGGGGCCGAGGACTTCAAGATCGTCACCGCCCCGGTCGACGACCCGGGGCGCGCCAACTGGACCGACCTCGTGCCCCACCGGCCCGGGGTGATGATCCGCCACCTGCACCTGCTCACCGGCCATCTCGTCCGGCTCGAGATCGAGAACGCGCGGCCGCGGATCGTCGTGCGCGACCTCGCCGACGGCGCCGAGCACACGGTCGCCTTCGAGGAGGAGGCCTATTCCCTCGGCCTGCGCGCCGGGCTCGCCTTCGACACGGATACGATCCGCTTCGTCTATTCGTCGATGACGACGCCGTCCGAGACCTGGGACTACGCGTGCGGCAGCCGCACCCGCGCCCTGCGCAAGCGGCAGGCGGTGCCGAGCGGGCACGATCCGGCCGCCTACGTGACCCGGCGGCTCTTCGCCACCGCGCCCGACGGCGAGCAGGTGCCGATCTCGCTGCTGCACCGGCGGGGGCTGCCCCTCGACGGCAGCGCGCCGCTGCTGCTCTACGGCTACGGCTCCTACGGGACGCTGATGCCGGCGGCGTTCCGCACCAACCTGCTCAGCCTTGTCGACCGGGGCTTCGTCTACGCCATCGCGCATATCCGCGGCGGCACCGAGAAAGGCTGGCGCTGGTATCTCGACGGTAAGCGCGAGAAGAAGCCCAATACCTTCACGGACTTCATCGCCTGTGCCCGCGCGCTGATCGCGGCCGGCTACACGACCGAGAGGCGGATCGTCGCCCATGGCGGATCGGCGGGCGGGATGTTGATGGGGGCGGTGGCGAACCTCGCGCCGGAACTGTTCGCCGGGATCGTGGCCGACGTGCCCTTCGTGGACGTGCTCAACACCATGCTCGACGCGGAGCTGCCGCTGACCCCGCCGGAATGGCCCGAATGGGGCAATCCGGCCGAGAGCGAGGCCGCTTTCCGGACGATCCTGTCGTACTCGCCCTACGACAACGTCTCCGCCAAACACTACCCGGCGATCCTGGCTCTCGGGGGCCTCACCGAYCCGCGSGTSACCTATTGGGARCCGGCSAAATGGGTGGCGCGGCTGCGCGCCACCATGACGGGGGGCGGGCCGGTGCTGCTGCGGATCAACATGGAGGCCGGCCACGGCGGTGCCGCCGGCCGGTTCGACCGGCTGGAGGAGGTCGGGCTGATCTACGCCTTCGCGCTGATGGCGGTGGGGAAGTCCTAGGGCTCAGACGCAGTCACCGCGGTCACGCGCATGAGCCCTAAGTCTTTGTTGAAGCATCAATTTTCAAAACTTCGCTGACGCGTTCGTTTGGATCGCTGCATCAGGGCCGCCCGATCACGGGCGGACCTCGGCGGGCGCGGGCGGCTGGGCCGCCCCTTCCTGCGCCCGCGCCCGGCGGGCCGCCTCCTCCGCCGCGGCCTTGTCGGCGCTGGCTTTGTCGGCGGCGGCCTTCAGTGCCGCAGCGCGGACCCTGTCCATCTCGATCCGGGCACGGCGGCGCTGCCGCTCGACCTGATCCGCCTCGGTGAGCTCGATCGTCTCCAGCTCGCGCTGGAGCACGAAGGTGGCCAGACCGTTCGACAGGGTGGCGACGTCGAGGACCCGTTCGGGCGCGGCGAGCGGTCCGTTCAGGCCGAACTGCACCGCCGGCGGCCCGGCATTCCAGCCCCGGGGGACCGGGCCGCCGGCCAGCGTCCCGCGGGCGTCGAGGCGCCCGGCCCGCAGGTCGTAGCCGATCATGCCGGTCCAGCGCGCCGGCCCGAGATCGAGGTCGACCGGCCCGGCCCGCACCACGCCACCCACGAGGGTGACGGCGGCCCGGGCGGTCCCCCGCGCCTGGGCGCCGCCTCGGGCGAGCTCCTCGGTGACCAAGGCTTGGAGGCGGCCGTCCCGCAACGGGTCGTCTATCTCCGCCGCCCGGGCGAGGGCTCGGCCCAGGGCAGCCGGATCGGCCTCGGGCAGGCTCAGATCCGTCAGCGCGAGCGCGCCGCTGCCCGAGAGGCTTTCGGCGAGGCCCGGCAGGGTCTCGGCCGTTGCCGCGAAGCGCAGGTCGGCACTCAGGCGGCCACCGAGCGGGCCGCCGGCCAGCATCGGAAGCGCCGCGCCGTCGAGGCTGCCCGCGCCGGAGACCGAGGCGCCGCCTCCGAGCCGGGCGATCGTGACCGATCCCGCGAGCCGCCCGCCAGCGAGCTTGGCGGTCAGGTCGCGCAGGGTCAGGGTGGCGTCGGCAAGCCCGAGGGCGGCGGTCGCATCCGTGGCGACGAGACCGCGACCGAGATCCAGGCTGGCGACCCGCGCGTCGAGGGAGAGGGCCGGATGGGCGCTCGCCGGCCCGAAGCTGCCGTTCACCCCCGGCGGAATCACCAGGGCGGCGGCCAGCTGCGGGACCGACAGACGGTCGAGGGCGAGGCGGCCGTGCAGGGCGCCCCCCGCCGCCCGCAGCACCGTCCCGTTCACCCCCGCTCCCGCGATCGTGCCAGCAAGAGCGGCAGCGGCCTCGCCCTGCTGCCGGGTGAGCGTGACGGTCAGGTCGGCCGGCCACGCGCCGGGAGCCAGGACCGCGGCGCCGGCCAGCGTCAGGAAGGGCGCCAGATCGCCTGTGTCGGCGCAGATCTCGCCACCGGTGGGGACGAGGTCGGGTCCGACCAGGATCGGGCGGCCCGTGGCCAGCCGCAGGCCCGCGACCGTGCCGTTGACCGTCAGAGAGAGGGCCTGCGCATCCGGCCGTTCGGCGGTCAGGTTCAAGGTGCCGGGCTGCTGGAGGCCGGCGATGTCGGCGCGGCCGAACCAGGCCCCTGCTCGGGGCGCAGTGAGCGTGGCTGTACCGCCTTCGATTTGCGTCCCGCGGCTGGCCAGGGTCAGGTCGAGGGTGCCGCCGCCGGCGCTGCCCCGGGCCTGGGTTCGCAGGGCCGCGGCCACGCCGCCCTCCCGGTCCAGGGTGACGGCGAGGTCGAGGGGTGCGTCCCGCAGGAAGGTGGGCAGCAGGCGGATCTCCCCGACCCAGACCCGCTCCAGAAGGCCCAGCAACGGCGCCGCCGACGGCGCCTTCAATCGGCCGGAGACGCGGCCGGTCCCGTCCGCGCCGATCTGGCCGGACAACCGGGCGCTTGCGCCGGCGAGGTCGGTGACGTCGAGGCTGTCGACCGTGAGACCGGCGCCGTCCGATTGGATCCGCGCCGCGATCGTGCCGGTGCCGGTGCCCGTCGCGCCGAAGCGGACATCCCTGGCCTCCAGGGTCAGGGCAAGGTCGGTGTCCCGCAGCCCGCCGAGCGCCGTCCCCACGGGCGGCAACCCGGCGATATCGAGACCGCTCGCGCGGATCTGTGCGTCGAACCGTCCGCGCTCCTGGCCCTCGGCCGCCATGTAGCGGGCGTTGCCGGTGATCCGCGCCGTCCCGAGGGCGAGGCGCAAGTTGCGCAGGGACAGGCCGGTCGTGGCGGCCGACAGGTCGGCGGCGGCCTCGACCCGGCGCCCGTCGAGGAGCGCGACGAGGGGCCCCTCGGCGCCGAGGCGGCGCAGGTAGCGGCCGAGCGCCTCCGAATCCGGAGCTGCGAGGGCCACCGGGCCGGTGAAGCGCAGGGGTGCCGTCTCGACCTGCCCGCTCGCGCTCAAGGTCGAGTCGGCCGGACCCACCACAGAGAATCGGCGCAGGAGCAGGCCGCCGACGCGCTCCAGGGTGCCGGTGAGGGCGAGGTTCGACCAGTCCTCGCCGCCGATCACGGTGCTGCCCACTGCGAGGTCGAGGTCGAGCATGGCGGGTAGGCCACCGGCCGAGCGCGGCAGGCCGCGGCCGATCAGGTTCTGGCCCTCAGGCGAGGCGAGGAAGGCGTCGAGATCGAGGCGGCGCGCCTCTAGGGTCAGGCCAGCGCGCCACTGGCGTAGGTCGAGCCGGCCGGTGCCGCCGAGCCGTAGCGCTCGGCCGCCGGGATCGATGGCCACGTCCACGCCCTCGAACCGGACCTGCGTGCCCCGGGCTTTGAAGGTTCCGGCGAGGGAGAACGGCAGGTAGGCGCCGGCCGCCTGGGTCGGCGGCCCAACGACGAGTCGCGCCGAGCCCTCGGCCTCCACCTGCGACCCGCCGGACTCGGCCGGCACGAGGCCGAAGCGGGCATCCGCCTCGAAGCGCGGATGCGCGTCGCCACCCCCGGAGATCTTGGCCGCGAGCCGCCCATCGGGACCCGGCGTACCGCTGACCGCCCGGAATGGAACGCCGCCGGTCGTACCCTCGAGCCGCCAGGGTCCGACCAGGGTCGGGGCCTGCAGGTGCAGGTCCTGGACGTAGAGCTGGTCGGTGCGCCCGGTGGCCGGCACCTGGGTGGTGACCAGGAACTGCTGGATCTGGAGGTTCTCGATCGCGAGGTCGCGGTCGCGCAGGGCGCCGCCGAAATCCGGCGGCAGCTTCAGGGCATCCGGGCCGGCGACGGGCAGCTTGATCTCGGCCCGGCCGATTCGGGTCTCGGTGAAGCGGACCTCGCCCTTCAGCAGGGGCGCGAGGGCGATCTCGGCCTTGACGAACCGGGCATCGAGACTCGGGCGGTCCGGATCGCGACCGAGATGCAGGCGGTCCACGCGCAGCCGCGGTGACGGCAGAAGGCGCACCTCGATCCTTCCGTCGGTCCGGACCGGGACGCCGAGGGACCGGGCAAGCGCCCGGTCGACGAGGGCGCGCTGGGCCTGCCAGTCGACGAAGGGTGGGACGGCGAGCGCCGCCACGAGAACCAGGATGACGGCGCCCGCCAGCGCGGTCAGAAGATCACGCAATGGTCCCGTTCCGCACCATCTCTCCGCGAGGACGCGACATCGCCGTGCCCCGCGTGCCCCCGCGATTCAGTTGCCAGGGCCATAGCACGATAAGGGGCCGAGGGCGCCAGCGTTGCGCCTCCGGGCGAGACGCCGCGATTTGCGGGCTGTTCAGGTCAATCGCACGGCGCGCCAGCGGTCCCGGACGGGATCGCGGTTGCACCGGCCTCCTCGCCCGGATGCATCCACGAAGGCGGCGTGCGAGCCCGGATCGAAGGTCGGAAGCCGATACGCTCGAGCCTGCGAAGAGCCGCTTCGTGCGGCTCTGAGACTGCCTGTTCTGGAGCGAGAGTTGGAAGCATCTGACGAACCCATACGGTCGATTTGACAGCGACACGCGTTGTTATGGTGAAAAGGCCAGCCGATCGCCTTATTAGATCGTGTCCACCATATTTGCCCATCACTCGAATTGAAATCTTTCATTTCATTGATTTCGGCGATTTTTATCGCCGATTAAAAATATCTCGGAATGAAATATAACCTGTCACCGGACCCGCATAGTTCTGCACTCATAAAAACGGACACTTAGAGGCTCTGGTGAGACGATGCTGCGTCTACTGAGAGTTGTCCAATGTTCCGCAAGCCCGCCTACAGTGAGACCCAGGCTACGCTCGATGCCCTCACACGATCGCTGGCGATCATCGAGTTCGGCATGGATGGTACCATCCTGCGCGCCAACCCGAACTTCCTGTCGGTCGTGGACTACGACCTCGCCTCATTGCAAGGAAAGCATCACCGCGTCTTCGTCGGCAACGAGGTTGCCGATAGCTCGAACTATACCGAGTTCTGGGCAAAGCTTCGGGCCGGTGAGTTCGTATCCGGTGAGTTTCTCCGGAGAGCGAGGTCGGGCGCGAAGGTTTGGCTCGAGGCGACCTACAACCCGATCTTCGGTCCCGACGGCAGGCCGTTCAAGGTCGTCAAATTCGCCAGCGAAATCACGGCCAAGAAGAATGAAACCAGCCGGCTTCTTCGGATGATCGATGAGATGCCGGTCGCCGTCATGACTGCCGATCCGAAGAACGACTTCAAGATCAACTACCTCAACAACACGTCGCGCAAGACCCTCGAGGCGATCGAGAGATACCTACCGATCAAGGCGTCGGAGATGATGGGTCGATCGTTCGACGTCTTCCACAAGAACCCGCACCACCAGCGCAACATGCTGGCCGATGCGAGCCGGCTGCCGCACCGGACCAAGATCAAGGTCGGTCCCGAGACGCTGGACCTGCAGGTCTCGGCGATCACCGACGCGGACGGCGCCTACGTCGGTCCGATGCTGACCTGGTCGGTCATCACGGCGCAACTCGCCATGGCCGAGGAGGTCGCCGGCGTGGTCGAGGCGCTCGGGACCGCCATCGGCGAGATGAAAGACTCGGCGCAAGGCTTGAACCGCTCGGCCGACGCCGCGAGCGAGCGCGCCAATTCCGTCGCGGCCGGTTCAGAGGAGATGACGAGTTCGATCCATGAGATCTCGGGACAGGTCGGGCGGGTCTCCGAGCGCACTCAGCAGATCGCCAACCAGGCGACGGCGACGGACGCGACCGTGCGTAATCTCGCCACCAACGCGGGCGAGGTCGACGCGGTGGTGGGCATGATCAAGTCCATCGCCGACAAGACCAACCTGCTCGCCCTCAACGCCACGATCGAGGCGGCGCGCGCCGGGGCGGCCGGGCGCGGCTTCGCGGTCGTGGCCACGGAGGTCAAGGAGCTCGCCGGCCAGACGGCGAAGGCGACCGGCGAGATCACCCACAAGGTGCATGACATCCAGAAGGCGACCGGCGAAGCCGTCACAGCAATCCGCCTGATCACGGACGAAGTCGCCGAACTCTCGAAGCTGACGCTGGCCATGGCGAGCGCAGTCGAGGAGCAGGCCGCCTCGACCCAGGAGATGTCATCCAACATCGCCGGTGTCTCGACGGCGGCCGGCGAGACCGGGCAACTCGCCGAGATGGTCCGGCAGATCTCCGACACGCTCGAAGCGCATTCCGCTGGGCTCGGTGCCAGCATGGACAGGTACCTCAAGGCCGGCTGATGGCGTGTGTCAGACGAGCCCGTCGGACGACACGCCAACGGGCTCCCGGACGCTCTGAGGGACGTTGCCCGGTTGGTGCCGCGTCGAAGCGTCAGCAAGGGCTGCCGCACGGTACGCAAGCGGTGCGTACGGCCAAGTTCATGAGTCGAAGAGCGAGGTATTAATCCTGGCCGTTGCCGTTATGGGAGCGGCCCGGGCCTTTTCGTGACAGGGCGGCTCGATGCTTCACTCTGAGGAACGGGCTTCAGCCCCGTGACATCCAGGTCAGCGATCCCGCCCATCGCAACGGTCGACGGCGAGAAAATGATCACCCGCCGTGCGGCGCAAGCCGTCGAGGGGCTATTGGAGAGGTCGACGTCTCGGGCGGTGCGGCGATCGTGTGTCGGCCTTGATCACCACCCAGAACTGGGGTGCTTCCGCAGGCGCACGGGCCAGCCCGTGAGCGCGATCTTGAAGAAGACGCAGGGCGAACGCCTCAGCCTGATTGGCACGCGCAACCGTTCCATGGCGGCTGACGACGCCAGAAATCTCCTGTTGGAGCGTCTGGGCCTCATCGAGCGCATCGGAGATGTCCGCTCGCATCGCCTGGGTGGGCATTCCGTCATCGAGTGGGGCATCACCGATGCCGGTCTGGCTGCTCTTCTGGAAATCAAATCCGCTCCAGGCCCGAGTTGAAGCGTGAAGCGATGCGTCTTGGACGAGCGTCCCGCACGGGTCCACCATCAGCTCCGGCGATGAAGAGGAGGCCGGCCCTCGGACCCTCGCAGGCATGGGATCGACGTTCGGCCACCGGCGCATCGATCCGACGTCAGAGTTCCACCCCAAGCCAGAGTCGCTCGATGGGCCAGGAACGGCCGCGTTCGGGAAATACCGATCGCTGAGGGCGTGACCGAGAGGGGTCGGAGGCAGCCGCTCGAACAGCCGCACTGCAGGGTCCGGGTCCCGGCCCAGTTCGCGCCGCCGAGCGGTCGTCGACAGGCGAGGCGTATCGTCCCGCAACACACGCTCCGGTCGCATCCTGCCCGAACCACCTCGACGCCGTTCGCGATTTGGTCCAGGGAAGCGGGATGCAGAACCGCCCGCACGCGCAGCCCGCCGGGGACGGCGCTCCCGCCTCATCCATCGCCGCCCGCGCCATGGGTGCGCTCCGCCGCGACGCCGCCGCCTACCTCGAGGGGCTCAACCCCGAGCAGCGCCGCGCCGTCGAGACCACGGAGGGACCGGTGCTCGTGCTGGCAGGCGCCGGCACCGGCAAGACCCGGGTGCTCACCACCCGCATCGCCCACCTGATCGCCACGAACCGCGCGCGCCCCTTCGACATCCTGGCGGTTACCTTCACCAACAAGGCCGCTCGGGAGATGAAGCTCCGGATCGGCGCGCTGATCGGTCCCGCCGGCGAGGGCATGCCCTGGCTCGGTACGTTCCACGCCATCGGCACCAAGATCCTGCGCCGCCACGCCGAACTTGTCGGCCTGAAATCCGACTTCACCATCCTCGGCACCGACGACCAGCTCCGGCTGATGAAGCAGGTCATCGCCGATCAGAACGTCGACGAGAAGCGCTGGCCGGCCCGCGCCCTGTCCCACGCCATCGATGGCTGGAAGAACCGCGGCCTCGCGCCCGAGCAGGTGCCGCCCGGCGAGGCCGCCTCGTTCGCGTTCGGCAAGGGCGGCACGCTCTACAGCGCCTACCAGGCCCGACTGGCGACGCTGAACGCCGTCGATTTCGGCGACCTTTTGCTCCTGTGCCTCAAGCTCTGGCGGGACAATCCCGATGTGCTCGCCAACTACCAAGACCGGTTCCGGTACATCCTGGTCGACGAGTATCAGGACACCAACGTCGCCCAGTACCTGTGGCTGCGCCTCCTCGCCCAGAACCGCAAGAACATCGCCTGCGTGGGCGACGACGACCAATCGATCTATGGCTGGCGCGGTGCTGAGGTCGACAACATCCTGCGCTTCGAGCACGACTTCCCCGGCGCCGTGGTGGTGCGGCTGGAGCGCAACTACCGCTCCACGGGACACATCCTGGCCGCCGCCTCGGGGCTGATCGCCAGGAACGAGAGCCGCCTCGGCAAGACCCTGCGCACCGACGACGAGCCGGGCGAGCGCGTCACCGTGACGGGCGCCTGGGATTCCGAGGAGGAGGCTCGGATGCTCGCCGAGTCGATCGAATCCCTCCAGGCGAAGCAGCATCCCCTCTCGGAGATCGCCGTGCTGGTGCGGATCTCCGCGCAGATGCGCGAGATCGAGGACCGGTTCGTCCAGCTCGGGCTCCCCTATCGGGTGATCGGCGGCCCGCGCTTCTACGAGCGCGCCGAGATCCGCGACGCGCTGGCTTATCTCCGGGCCACCGTGAACGTCAGCGACGACCTCGCCTTCGAGCGGATCGTCAACACGCCCAAGCGCGGCCTCGGCGACGCGACCCTCCAGCAGCTCCACACCTATGGCCGGGCCAACCGGCTGCCCCTGCGGATCGCCGCCGAGCGCCTGTGCGAGACCGACGAGCTGAAGCCCCGGGTCCGCTCCACCCTGCGGGCGCTCACCCAGAGTTTCTCGCGGTGGGCTCGGCTGGTCGAATCGCAGCCGCACAGCGAGGTCGCCCAGATCGTCCTGGAGGAATCCGGGTATACCGAGATGTGGCAGAAGGACCGCTCGGCGGATGCCGCCGGGCGTCTCGAGAACCTGAAGGAATTCGTCCGGTCCATGGAGGAATTCCCCGACATGGCGGCCTTCCTGGAGCACGTCTCCCTGGTGATGGAGGCCTCCGAGACCGAGGGCGCCGACCGGGTCTCGCTGATGACGCTCCACGCCGCCAAGGGACTCGAATTCGACACCGTGTTCCTGCCCGGTTGGGAGGACGGCCTGTTCCCCAGCCAGCGCGCACTGGACGAGAGCGGGCGGGCGGGTCTCGAGGAGGAGCGGCGCCTCGCCCATGTCGGCCTGACCCGGGCGCGGAAGCGGGCGAAGCTCTCCTTCGCGGTCAACCGGCGGATCCATGGCCTGTGGTCATCGACCATCCCGTCCCGGTTCATCGACGAGTTGCCGGAATCGGCCGTCGACGTGGTCGAGGCGCCCGCCCACTTCTCGGCCGGGGCCTCGCGGTTCGACCGCAACCCGGCCCCGTTCGGGTCGAGCTACGGCACGCCGGGCTGGCAGCGGGCGCAGGCCAACACCGCCCAGACCGGCTCCCGGGGCGGCGACCGGGCCGGTCGCAGCTTCGGGTCGGCGCCCGGCGGGCGAGCCGGCGGACCGCGTCAGATCGAAGGCGAGCTGATCGCCAAGTCGACCGGCGCGCCCTCGGCGTTCCAGGCTGGACAGCGGGTCTTCCACACCAAGTTCGGCCCCGGAACAGTCGCGGGCGTCKACGGCAACAAGCTGACGGTTGACTTCGATAAAGCCGGCCAGAAGATGGTGCTCGACAGCTTCATCCAGGCGGGATGAGGCACGTCCCGTCGATCAAGCCCGGACTTTCCAGGGCAGCAGGATCGGCCGGCTTCGCCCGGGCGGGCGGGGAGGATCGAGGTCGTGCCGGATGCCGCGTCATCGCGTCTCCTCCATCCTGGATCTGATGCATCGGTGCCAGCCGGGCGGCTTTTTCCCGGCGACCACCCTGAACGTCACCCCTTAGTCACACCCGACGCGCAATCGTCGGGGGCGAATCGCGGTGGTGCGGCAGTTGCATCGCGTATTCGGCCGTGCGCGGCACGTCGTGACGCTCTCCACAGGCGGACGCACGCGGCGCGGAACCTTCGGCACGGGGCCGGTATTAGGTCCGCAAACAAGTAGATCCGGGAGCAAGCAGGTAAACGGCAGTTCAGCGACAGATCCAGGTTGGCAAGTCCCGTTGGAGTGTACATCCATGAAGAGACGCCGCGCACGACTTGAACTGGTTGAAGACCGCACGTCCCGCATTCACCGCACGCGCTTCGACGAAGAACGCAACCTCGCCCCGATCCAACCGCTCACCGAACGCCAAGCCGAGTATCTCGACGCCCTCGCCCGCTCCCCGCAGGTCATCGTCCTCGGGCCGGCCGGCACCGGCAAGACCTTCATCGCCGGTACCCGCGCGGCCGACCAGCTCCGTCAGCGCCGGATCGCCAAGGTGGTGATCACTCGCCCGAACGTCCCGTCCGGCCGGTCCCTCGGCTACTTCCCCGGCACCCTCGAAGAGAAGATCGCCCCCTGGGTCGCCCCGCTGACCGAGGCCATGAAGGAGCGCATGGGCGCCGCCGCCTTCGAGATCGCCCTCAAGACCGGCGACATCGAGATCGTCCCCTTCGAAGTGATGCGTGGTCGGACCTTCAAGAATTGCCTCGTGATCCTCGACGAGGCCCAGAACACCACGATCAACGAGATCAAGATGTTCCTGACCCGCATCGGCGACGATTGCCAGGTCATCATCAACGGCGACGTCTCGCAGACCGACCTGCGCGAGACCTCGGGCCTGCGCACGGTGATGCACATGGTCAAGAGCCGGATGATGCCGATCCCCGTGGTGGAGTTCACCCGCAACGATATCGTGCGCTCGGGCATCTGCGCTGAATGGGTGAAGGCGTTCGAGGAAACAAATCTCTAATCCAAAAGTTGATGGCGGCGGGTCCTCGACGACCCGCCGTGCCGTCCCCCGGCACGAGACGACTCTCCGCTCCTCCCGTCCGGGAGGATGAACCGGGTACCATACCCGGCCATCAGAGAACTGGAGTCTCCTCGTGAGGAAACTGACCTTCGCCTTCGCCGTTCTGGCCTCCCTCGGCGGTGCCGCCCTCGTCCAGCCGGCTTCGGCCGCCCCCGCCATGCCCGGTGCCGTCACGACCACCGACGCCGTGACGCACGTTCGGATGACTCCGAGGGAACACCGGATGATGCACCGCCGCATGCATCACCGGATGATGCATCATCGCATGCACCGCCGGATGATGCACCGCCGCATGCATCACCGTATGTGACGTTCTACGGCGGGGCGGGGTCAGACCGGCCCCGTTCCGCCCGTTCTGACGTTGCTCCCCGGCTCGAAGATTCCTATCTCCTCGGCTCGCATCGCGCAGTCAGGCGGCCGTCGCGGCAGCCGGCCGATCCGGGAGACCAGGATGCCCCCCTCCAATCGACTGTTCGACGATCTTGCCCGCCTGATGACGGACGCCGCCGGCGCCGCGCAGGGTGTGCGCCGCGAGGCTGAGACCGTGGTCAAGGCGCAGCTCGAACGCGTGATCCGCGATCTCGACGTCGCCTCCCGCGAGGAGCTCGATGTCCTGCGCGATCTGGTCACCCATCTTCAGGCCCAGAACGACGCTCTGACGGCCCGCGTGACGGCCTTGGAGGCGAAATCCGGTGCCGCGGCAGCCGGGGCGGCGGGCCTGAGTGAGGCCGTCTGAGTCCCCGCGGCAACGCCGGGGGCTTTTACACAGGAAGCGGCGTCGACGATCCCGTTTCCTGTTCACTGAATGTGACCTGCACTTTGTGTCGCGAGTCACGGGCGGTCTATAGTCAGGCATAGGGTGATTCGGGGCCTGCAGGGCGATGTCAGCAGCGCTTTGACAGTCGATCGCTTCACCTCCGGCGCAAATCTGCCGGCCGTTCCAGTTCTCGGAGTGTTCTCGCGCTCCGGATTCGCGTCACCGTCACGTCGGGCCGGATCTCATCCGGGCCGTCCTTTTGGATCGTCATGCCGCTTCTCAACGTCGACTTTCACGACCCGGACCGGAACGAGCATCCGCTCGACGTCGTCGAGCGTTTGGCGTCCCTGCGCGACTGGATCTTCGACCGGGCAGAGACCGACGAGATGTCGGTCACGAGCCCCGGCCGTTGGACCGACTATAACGTGGCCTTCACGTGGATCGAGGACGTCGAGGCCCTCCATGTGGCCTGCGCCTTCGACCTGAAGGTTCCGGAGCGGCAACGCACCGAAGTGATGCGCCTGATCGCGCTGATCAACGAGCAGCTCTGGGTCGGCCATTTCGACCTCTGGACGACCGATAGCGTAGTGATGTTCCGCCACGCGCTCCTGCTGACGGGCGGCGCGGTTCCGACCCATCCGCAATGCGCCACCATGATGAAGACCGCGGTGACCGCCTGCGAGCGTTACTTCCAGGCGTTCCAGTTCGTACTCTGGGCCGGCAAGAGCGCCCGAGAGGCGCTGGACGCCGTGCTGTTCGAGACCGAAGGCGAGGCGTGACCGGCCCCATGCGGATGCCCGCCTCCCTGGTCCTCGCCGGGGCCGGCAAGATGGGCGGCGCGATGCTGGTGGGCTGGCTGGATGCGGGCCTCGACCCGCACCACACGACGATCATCGACCCCGTGCCGATGCGCGAGATCGCGGAACTCTGCGCTGCGCGGGGTATCGCCCTGAACCCGCCGGTCGCTGCGCCCGGCGCCGTGCTGGTCCTCGGGATCAAGCCGCAGGGCCTGGACTCCGCCGCACCCAGTCTCGATCGGCTGATCGGACGTGAAACGCTCCTCGTCTCGATCCTGGCGGGCAAGTCCGTAGCCGACCTGCGCGCCCGGCTGCCGCGGGCGCGCGCCGTGGTTCGGGCGATGCCGAATCTGCCGGCGAGCATCGGCCGGGGCGCCACCGGGGCCTGCGCGAATTCCGAGGTCTCGGCCGATCAGCGCGCGGCCGCCGAAGCGCTGTTCGCGGCGAACGGCACGGTCGAGTGGCTTGCGGACGAGTCGCAGATCGACGCGGTGACGGCGGTCTCTGGGTCCGGTCCAGCCTACGTCTTCCTGCTCGCCGAAACCCTGGCCGAGGCGGGCATCGCGGCCGGTCTGGAGCCCGCCATAGCCCACCGCCTCGCCCGGGCGACGGTGGCGGGGGCCGGCGCGCTCCTCGATGCGAGCCCGACCGAGGCGGCGGAGCTGCGCCGCAACGTCACGTCACCCGGCGGCACCACGGCGGCGGCGCTGGACGTGCTGATGCGCCCGGACGGGCTCGGGGCTCTGATGCGCGACGCGGTGGCGGCAGCGCGTCGCCGGGCGGGTGAGCTGTCCGGCTGACGCGGCGGCGACCTCCGTGCGGCATGGCCGCGCGACGGCCCTGCCCTTCGCCGAACGGCCGCCTACATGAGGCGACACGACCGACAGATCCGGGCGATCGATCCATGACCGAAAGCAAAGTCTCCGCAAAGCGCCCCCGCAAGGCCGCGACCCCGTCCAAGGGAACCGGCACCCACGAGCGTGTCGGGCAGGAGAGCGTTGCACAGGCTGCCTCCGCTCAGGACAGCGCAGCGCCGGCCGCCGGCGCGTCGAAGCTATCTCCCCGTGAGGCCGCCGTCGAAGCCCTGATGCGGCTCGCCGCCGAGCAGCCCTGGAACGACATCGAGGTCAGCGATATTGCCCGCGAGGCAGGCCTGACGCTTGCCGAGTTGCGCGACCTCTTCCCGTCGAAGGGCGCCGTCCTCGGCGGCCTGACACGCATCATCGACCGCAAGGTCCTGGAAGGTGATCTGGCGGGCCTCGAGGAGGAGCCGACCCGCGAGCGCCTGTTCGACGTGCTGATGCGCCGCCTCGACGCGATGGAGCCCTACAAGCCGGCCCTGCGCCGCATCGCCTATGCCCTGCGCGGCGAGCCGCTCTCGATGCTGGCGCTGAACGGCGTCATGCTGAACTCCCACCGTTACATGCTGGCCGCGGCCGGGATCGATACCGAGGGTCCGCTCGGCCAGCTCAAGCTCCAGGGCGTGGTCATTGCCTTCGCCCGCGTGACTCAGGTCTGGCTCGACGACGACGATCCGGCGCTGGCCCGGACGATGGCGCGGCTCGACAAGGAGATCCGCAACGGCGAGCGCATCATGGAGCGGGCCGAGGATGTCCGCCGGTTGACGGCGCCGCTGCGTGCGCTCGGGCGCTCCTTCCTGGATCGTCGCCCACGCACGCGCCGGGGCGACGACGGCGACGAGACCGATCCCGCGGCCGCGATCTGAGCCGGTTTCACGGACGGGGTTCTCCGACCAGCCGGGGCCGTGGCGAGGCGAGCTTGCACGTCCCCATGTCACGCGGCCTGAATATCGCTGAGGAAGCTGTCGACCTCTCGCTTGACCGTCTGAGATTGCGTGGCCAGCTCGGAGGCCACGCTCTGGACCTGCCCGGCGGCATTGCCGGTCTCTCGGGCCGCGGCCAGCACCCGCGAGACGTTGGCCGAGACGTCTTCCGTGCCCCGTGCCGCCTCGCCGGCGTTGCGCGAGATCTCGGCCGTGGCCGCCGTCTGCTGCACCACGGTCGCGGCGATGGCGCCGCTGATCTCGTTGACGGTGGCGATCGTCCGGGCAATCTGCTGCATCGCCTCCGCGGCCTGCCCGGAGGCCATCTGGATCGCGGCGATCTGCCCGCCGATCTCCTCGGTGGCCCGCGCCGTCTGACCCGCCAGTTCCTTCACCTCTGACGCGACAACGGCAAAGCCGCGCCCCGACTCACCGGCACGCGCAGCCTCGATGGTGGCGTTGAGCGCCAGCAGGTTGGTCTGGCTCGCGATCCCCGAGATCATGCTCACGGCCGCGCCGATCTGCTCGGCGGCGGTACGCAGACTCACCATGGCGGCGTTGGTCGCCTCCGCCTCGTGGGCCGCAAGTCCGGCCACCTCGTTGGAGCGCAGCACCTGCCGCTCGATCTCCTGGAGGGAGGAGACCATCTCCTCGGCGGCCGCCGCCACGGTCTGAACGTTGGCCGAGGTCTGTTCGGCGGCCGAACTCGATGTCACCGCCTGGCTATTGGTATCATCAGCCACCCGGGTCATGGCCCGCGCGGTGGCATCGAGTTCGCTCGTGGCCGCCGTTACGATGTCGAGCGAGCCCGCGATCTTACGATGGAAGGCATGGACCAGTTCGTCCACCCGTTCGACCCGGTGCTGGCGGGCCTCCTGCTCGGCGGCCTGCGCCGCCTCCAGTTCGGCCCGGGCCACGGCGTTGTGGCGGAAGATGTCGATCGCCCGGGCCATGGCCCCCATCTCGTCGGTGGCGCTGCGGTAGGGCACCGTGACCTTCATGTCGCCGTCGGCCAATCGGGTCATCGCCCCGGTCATAACGGCGATCGGCCGGCCGACGCTGCGCGCGAGCAGGAAGGCCAGGATGCCGCCGAGGACCAGCGCCAGGACGATCAGGACGATCTCCACCCGCCTGACAGTCTTGACGGCCTCGCTGGCCTCCGCGTCCATCCGGTTGATGCCAGCCAGGATCCTGCCGCGCAGATCCGTGCCGACCTCGTCGATGGCCTCGACATGCGGCTTGATCCCGGTTTCGAATGCTGCGCGGGCAGCCTTCGCCGCCTGATCGAAGCTTTGAAAGCTGCCGAAGGCGGCGTCGAGCGCAGCCCGCAGAGCCGCGGCCTGCGGGCTGAACGGAGCGCCCCCCGGGGTCGCCTTGAACGCCTCGACGGCGGCGCGTGCTTCGTCCATGGAGCGGATGTAGGCCTCGAAGTCACGCGGATCGGATTTGATGGCGTAGCGCGCGGCTGCCAGACGCGCTTCGAGAACGACGGTCTCGACGCCTGCAGCCCGACTGAACATCCTCTCTTCGTTGCGTGCACGGACGTCCGCAACCAGCGTCTTCGTGAGGTGGGCGAGGCTGTTGCCGGCCTCGAACATGCGCGTCCTGGCCTCGACGAGCGCCGCACCCGTGGCCGTGAGGTGCTCGAGTTCGGGCTTCAGGGCTCGGGCATCGTCGCCAATCCTGGCGAAGAGCATGCGCCCGAGATCCGTTATGGCGCTGGCCGTGCCCTTCTCAGAACTCTCTTCGATCGTGCGGCGCGCCTGTTCCATGGCGGGAATCCGCTCGGGCTGCGGCATGAGCCGATACGTCTCGGCGAAGCCCCTGAGTCGCGCGGCGAGACCATCGACCGCGAGGATCGTCTGCGCAGTCCTGTAGAGGCGGCTGCGGACCTCGTAGCTGTCATCCAGTCGATCCTGTTGATAAATCGCGTACGCACCGATGATTGCCGCCGTCATTACAAGCAGAACGAATCCAGCGTATAATCGCGATCGTATCCCAATGTACATTTTAGATGCTCCCAAAGAGCACGCTGCCAAATTACCAACTTCAACAAAGTCAAGATATTGTGACATTACTGTGTCGTTCCAGATAAAACAATTTCAGGTCTTGTTTTAGAGCAAATCAAAAGAAGGCATATTTTTATGAACGCTCCAATGATCGTCGCGTCACAGGTGCTGAAAGATTGGTGTTGTCGCTCGAACACATCCGGCCGGCGACCAAGACACGATGATCGGGCAAACGCTTGGCCCGAAGCGTTTCAATCTCAACGTGCCAATGCGTTAGGCCAGCGAAGCGGGAGCCATGACTAATCAAGTCCTTGGGCGAAGACGTATCCTCGCGGAACTGAAACTCCGCTCATCCAATCGTGCTTTCGGGATAGCTTGCGAAACTTCGCGTGACGCGGTCCTGTCCGACCCTCGTGATGCGCGAACGGCTAGGCGCGGCTGGGCATCGAGCCGAGCTCCTGCCGATTCCCTCGATAGCTCGCGTGCGCACCGCACGGCTGGCTGTCCGTCCTGATGGCAGGCGGAGCGGCGGCTTCAGGACCGAGAGGGAGCGCCTCAGGCGGCGCGGTTCGCGAGCGCCTCGCGCATCATCGTGGCGACCATCCCGTTCTGGAGCTGGTCGCGCGGAACGAGCAGCGCGTCGGGGATCCGCGCAGAAGCTTCCGGCCCCACAGCCTCGACCGGATCGCTGGCGAGGATGATGCGCAGCGCCGGTCGCAACGCACGGGCCTCGACGGCGAGCTGCGCGCAGCAGAGGCCGCCCTGCAGCGCCGTATCCACCACGATCACGTCCACGGGCAGGCCGAGGGCGAGCACCGTCATCGCGTCCACGCCCCGATCACAGGCCGTGACCTGATACCCCAGCATCCGGACCTGCGCCGAGACCTCGTCGCGCCAGCGCTTGTTCCGGCCGACCACCAGAACCTGGATCCGGTAGCAGCCGCCCTTGGGACGCGTGCTGGAGGCAGTCTCGACGTCGGCTGGGGGCATTCCGCACTCGACTTCGCGCTGGCATTGCGATGCAGCATGCTAAGCTGGGAAGCAATCCACGCGCAAGCCCGCCGCCGTGATGGCGCCGCATTCGGCGCCGCCGTTGCACAAAGCCGATGCACCTGCGCAGCCTGACCATAGGCTGGGCACGGAGTTGACGCCCCGGGGTTCGCGTGGGCAACACCGGCACGCCGCGGAACCTGAGCCGCGCGCTGCCGGAGCCCGAGCCGATGTCGTCCGCGAAAGCCCCTCCCGTCTCCCCGCTGGCGCCCACCTCGATTCCCGAGCTGCCCCCCCTGCCGGGGGTGCGAATCGCCACCGCCCAGGCGGGGATCCGCTACAGCGGCCGCACCGACGTGCTCTACGTCTCCCTGGAACCCGGGACCCGGGCGGCGGGAGTGTTCACCCGCTCGAAATGCCCTTCGGCGCCGGTAGATTGGTGTCGGGAAGCCCTGGCGGACGGGTCCGCGCGAGCCCTCGTGGTCAATTCCGGCAACGCCAACGCCTTCACGGGCCGTCTCGGCCGCGATGCGGTGGCACGTACCGTCGAGATCGCCGCGCAGGCGGCGGGATGCGCCACGCGCGAGGTCTACGTCGCCTCGACCGGAGTGATCGGCGAGCCGCTTCCGGCGGAGCGATTCGAGGGCGTGCTGGCGGACTGCGCGGCCCGGGCCGAGGACGGGGCGGCCGCCTGGGCCGCGGCGGCCCGCGCAATCATGACCACCGACACCTTCCCGAAGCTCGCCACGCGCTCCGCCGAGATCGACAGCGTGCGCGTGACGATCAACGGCATCGCCAAGGGCGCCGGCATGATCGCCCCCGACATGGCTACGATGCTGTCCTTCGTCTTCACCGATGCGGCGCTGCCGCAGGACGTGCTCCAGGCGCTCCTGTCGGCGGGAACGAAGACGAGCTTCAACTGTGTGACCGTGGACGGCGACACCTCCACCTCCGACACGCTCATGCTGTTCGCCACCGCCAAGGCCGGAAATCCGGCGATCGGCGACCCCGCCGACCCGCGCCTCGCCGGCTTCCGGGAGGCGCTGGACGGCCTGCTGGTGGAGCTGGCCCAGCTCGTCGCCAAGGATGGCGAGGGCGCGCGCAAGTTCGTCACCGTGCGGGTCACGGGCGCCGAGAGCGACGCCTCCGCCCACCGCATCGCGATGTCCATCGCAAACTCGCCGCTGGTGAAGACCGCGGTGGCGGGCGAGGACGCCAATTGGGGCCGGGTCGTGATGGCCGTGGGCAAGGCCGGCGAGCCCGCCGACCGGGACCGGCTGGCGATCTGGTTCGGCGACGTGCGCGTCGCCGTCCAGGGTGCCCGCGATCCGACTTACAGCGAGGCGACGGCGAGCGCCGTGATGCGCGAGGCCGAGATCGGGATCCGGGTCGATCTCGGCCTCGGCGAGGGCTCGGCCCGCGTCTGGACCTGCGACCTGACCAAGGCCTACATCGAGATCAACGGGGATTACCGCTCGTGAAGGCGGCCTTCGTCGGCGCTCTCCTCGTCACGGCCCTGGCGACCCCGGCGCGGGCCGATGACGCGGCGTGCAAGCGCCACATCAGCGTCGTCGGGCGGGCCGCGGAGGCCCGGACGCCGGACTTCGCCGAGGTGACCCTGGGTATCGAGGCACGGGGCGCGACCGCGGCCGCCGCCCTCGACGCAGCTTCGAAGGCGGTGACCGGGGTCTCGGCACAGGCCCGCACCCTCGGGGTCCCGCCGGCCGATATCGGCACGGCCGCCGTCAGCCTGCAGACCGCCACACGCTCCGTCGCCCGGCCGGGCGGCGCCGTCACCGAGGAGCCCGACGGCTACCGCGCCAGCAACCTGGTCAGCGTCCGGCTCGCCGACATGGACCGGCTGGGCGACCTGCTCCGGCAGGCTCTCGATGCCGGAGCGAACCGGATCGACGGTGTGAGCTTCGGGATGCGCGATCCGGACAAGATCGAGTCCGCCCTCCAAGTCGCTGCGACTCGGGACGCGCGCGCGCGGGCCGAGGCGCTCGCAGAGGCGCTCGGTGCCAAGCTCGGCCCGCTCTGCACCCTGAGCACCACGGGCGCAGCCGCGTACCGCCCGGCGCTGGAGATGGCCCGCGCGGCCCCGATGACGGCCAAGGGCCGCCGGGTCCCGATCGAGGCGGGCACGATCCCGATGTCCGCCGAGGTCTCGGCCACCTTCGCGGTGGCGCCATGAGCGCGCCCGGAACCGCTCCCCTGCGCCTCCTCCTGGTGGTCGCGGTGGCCCTCGTCGACGTCGACGGCCGCGTGCTGGTGAGCGAGCGCCCGGCGGGCAAGCAGCTCGCCGGCCTGTGGGAGTTTCCCGGCGGCAAGGTCGAGCCCGGCGAGCGCCCGGAGCAGACCCTGATCCGGGAGCTCGCGGAGGAACTCGGCATCGCGGTCGAGGAGCCCTGCCTCGCACCGCTGACCTTCGCCAGCCACGCCTATCCGGATTTCCACCTTCTGATGCCGCTCTACGTCTGCCGGCGCTGGACGGGGACACCGCGGTCGATGGAGGGGCAAGCGCTCAGATGGGTCCGGCCCAGGGCGCTGCGCGACCTCGCGATGCCGCCCGCCGACGCGCCGCTGATCCCGTTCCTGATCGACCTGCTGGAGGTCTGATCCCGGTCACAGGGCCAGGATGCCCTCCACGACTTCCTGCACGTCGAGCGCCTCCGCGAACGTGGCGAGGTGGTGGGGCTCGCCGCGTGCCATCCGGACGACGCCTTCCAGCTGGCGCCGGAGGGTGATCGGCCGGAGCCGTTCGTTGGGAATCGCGCCGGGCTCCGGCTCGAAGCGCCCGTCGGCACCCCGACGCTCGGCGATGGCCCAGTCGCGCAGCCGGACGGCCCCGGCATCGCCCTCCAGCGTCCAGGTGTTGTGATCGTCAGCCTCGACGCCCCCGACCCGTCCGGTCAGGGTCACGGGGATCCCGCCGGCCGTGAGCGTCACGTCGACCGCCCGCTCGGACCGGCCCGGCTCCGGGAAGTCGATCCGGCCGGCCAACCCCTGGAGCGGGCCGAGCTGCCGGCGGGCCAGGAACAGGAAATGCGAGACCACCTCACGGGTGAACCCGCCTTCGGCCCGGGCGTCGAGCCAGCGCGCGGCATCGGCCTGCCAGGGTCGGGGCCACCGCGCGAACGCCACCGCGATGGTGAGCGTCCGTGGCGTGCCGATCGCGCCTGCGGCGATCCAGCCCTCGATCGTCGTCACGCCGGGCGACGAGGCGAACGGAAAATTGACCGCCCCGGCGCCCCCGGCTTCCGCCACGAAGGCGCGGGCATCGGCGCGGTCGATGGCCAGCGGCTTCTCGCAGAACACGCTCCGGCCGGCGGCCAGGGCGGCGCGGGCGTAGCCCAGATGCGAAGCGGGCGGCGAGGCGACGTAAACGCAATCGCTCGCCGAGACGACGGCGGCGGCATCGGCGACGCGGGGTACCGCCGGGAAGGCGGCGCCGATCCGGGCCAGGGCGTCCGGCGCCGGATCCCAGATCGCCGCGACGCGAACCGGGGAATCCGCCGCCCCGTGGATGGCGCCGAGCAGGCGCTCGCCCATGATCCCCGCGCCGATGATCCCGAGGGCGAGGGGGGCGTCGGAGGCAGGCATGAAGGGATCCGTGAAGGTTTGCGTCTGACGGGCCGCGCCGGTGGCCCCTCGGAGAGGCTTTAGGGGCACGGACCGACGCGGGAAAGGCCGCCCGACCCTTCAACCCCCGATGAAGGCGAGCCTCCGCTCGTTCCAGGCGCCGCCGTCGAGGGGGCAGCGGGGGCTGAAGTCCTCCGGCTGCCCGGTGACCCATCCTCGACATCGATCGACGCGCCAGCCTGCACCTAGGATCGGCAGGCTGGTCTGCCGAGGGTCGGGACACCGGTCAGGCCCGGCCCCGTCGGGCGTCGAAGCTGATCGGGCCAGCCCCGAAGGCCGCAACCTGGAGCAGGCCGCCCGCCATGGCCAGGTTCTTGAGGAAGTGGAACATCTGGTTCTGGTCGCCGAGGGCCGCGTGGAAGGTCACCGCGGTGGCCACCGCGAAGAGGGCGAGGGCCAGGGCGACGAGCCGGGTGCGATAGCCGGCGACGAGCAGCAGGCCCCCGACGACTTCCACGGTGGTCGCTGCCGCGTAGGCGACCGGCGGCAGCGGCAGGTGGGCGGCCTCGATGGTCGCGAGCGTCGCGGCGGGCGCGGCGAGCTTGCCGGCGCCGCTCACGAGGAAGATCGCGCTCATCAGGATCCGGCCGGTGACCGGCAGCAGGGCCGTCGGGCCGGACAGGGTCGAGGAAGTCATGGTGGTCATCCGTTCTGGCTTCTGTCTGAGAATCAGGCCGCTTCGGGGAGAGCGAGGCTGTGGAGCCAGCCTCGCGCCAGACTGACATCGACCTGCGACAGGCCGTGGCCACTAGGCAGGATCCGGTGCTCGACCCGCGCCCCGGAGGCGGCGAGTTGCTGCGCGAGACGAGCGGCATTCTCTGCCGGGACGATCGGATCCATGGACCCGGACAGGATCAGGACCGGCTTTCCGGCGAGATCCGCCGCCGGGGGCTCGGCGAACGGGACCATCGGGCGGATCAGCACGGCGCCCGCCAAACTCTCCGGCCGGAGCATCAGCAGCGACGCGGCGATGTTGGCACCGTTCGAGAAGCCCAGCGCGAGAGGTGCCCGGAGGCCGTACCGCGCCCGGGAGGCCATCACGAAGGCGGCGAGGTCGCCGGTGCGCCGACGCAGATCCGCCTCATCGAAGACGCCTTCCGCCAGCCGGCGGAAGAACCGCGGCATCCCGTTCTCGCTCACCGGGCCGCGCGGGGACAGCAGCGCAGCCTCCGGCGCGACCGACCGGCCGAGGGGCAGGAGATCGGACTCGTCTCCGCCGGTCCCATGGAGCAGCAGAAGCGGGTGCACGGTGTCCGCTCCGGGCTCGAAGCGGTGGATGAAGCCGAGGGTGTCCTGGGTCATGGCGACCTCGCTGGTGATCGGTGCGGATCCCGCCCCGCTCTACGCGGGGCGGGCGGGATGATCGTCCGGGTTCAGGCGACCTCGGGGAGTACGGCCTCGATCTCGGCCCGGTGCGGCTCAAGCCCGGCAGGGAGTTTCAGGGCCTGCCCGAGTTCCTCGATCGGCTCGTCGACCGCGAAGCCGGGCGCGTCCGTGGCGATCTCGAACAGCACCCCGCCGGGCTCGCGGAAGTAGATCGAGCGGAAATACTGCCGGTCGCGCTGCTCGGTGACGTGGAGACCCCGCGCCGCCAGCGCCCGGCCCATCGCGGCCTGCGCGGCATCGTCGGCTGCCCGGAACGCGATGTGGTGAACCGAGCCCGCCCCCGGCCGACCGGGCAGGAACCCGCCGACGGCCCGCAGGGTGACGAGGCCGCCGAGCGCGGCGCTGCCGGCGAAGCGGACCAGGTTGCCCTCGCGGCCGACCTCCTGCAGCCCCAGCACCTCCGTCAGGATCGCGGCCGTAGGCTCGGCCCTTTCGAGGAGCAGCGTCACCCCGTGCAGGCCGCGGATCGCGTGCTCGGCCGGCACTTCGCTCGAGGCCCAGCCCTCCGCGTCGCCGACATCGACGCCCACCAGGGCGAGCATCATGCCGTCCGGATCGCGGAAACGCAGGGTCGGCTCGCCGAAGACCTGGACCAGCGGCTCGTGTGCGACTCCCTTCTCGATCAGGCGGTGGGTCCACCAGCCGATCGAGGCGCGGGGCACCCGGAAGGCGGTTTCCTGGGTCTCGCCGATCCCGACGCGACCGGGCGCGGCGTGCTCGATGGGGAAGAAGGTCAGGATCGTGCCGGGCTGACCCGCGGCGTCACCGTAGTACAGGTGGTAGGTGCCCGGATCGTCGAAATTGACCGTCTTCTTGACCAGCCGCAACCCGAGGACGCGGGTGTGGAAGTCGAGGTTGCGCAGGGCCGGGCCGGAGAAGGCTGTGACGTGGTGGAGGCCAGTCTGAACCATGGCGATGTCTCCCTGAAGACCGCTGCGACGGGCAGCGCGTGTCCGATGCCGGGAATGTGCCCCTTGCCAAGTTTCGCGAAAATAGAAACGATGGAAACCTATCGTTTCCGGATTTGATCGATGCGGCTACCCGATTTCGAGGCCTGGGCGGTGTTCGCCAAGGTGGTGGAGACCGGCTCCTTCGGCCGGGCCGCCGAGGAACTCGGCCTGTCGAAGGCCACGGTGTCGAAGGCTGTCAGCCGGCTGGAGGTCCGGATCGGCGCGCGGCTATTCAACCGCACGTCCCGGAAGCTCGCGCTCACCGAGGCCGGTCAAGCCGCCAAGGACAGCGCGGCGCGCATCCTGGCGGAGGGCGAGGCGGCCGAGGCGCTCGCCACGGCGGGCGCCTCGGAGCCCCGCGGTCTGGTGCGGCTCGCCGCGCCGATGACCTTCGGCGTGATGCACGTGGCGCCGATCCTCCCGGCTTTCCTGCGGCTTTATCCGTCGGTGTCGGTGGACCTGCATCTGTCCGACGCGGTCGTCGACCTCGTCGGCGGCGGATTCGATATCGGGCTGCGCATCGCGGCGCTGCCCGATTCGTCGCTGCGGGCGCGGCGGCTCTGCGCGATCCGCCGCTCGCTGGTAGCCACGCCCGCCTACCTCGATCGGCATGGCCGCCCTGAGCATCCGGACGACCTCGCCCGCCATGCCTGCCTCGGCTATGCCTACCTGCCGACGCCCGATCGCTGGCGATTCGCGGATGGCGACGGTTCGGACGCCGTCGTGGTGCCGGCGGGGCCGCTCCGGGCGAACAACGCGGAGGCGCTGGCGCCGGCCCTGCGGGCGGGCCTGGGCCTCGCCCTGCAACCCGATTTCATGATCTGGGACGACCTTGAGGCCGGGCGGCTTGAAAGGGTCCTGCCGGCCTGGTCGCTGCCGCCCATCGCGCTGCATCTCGTCATGCCACCGGGCGATCCGCGGCCGGCGCGGGTGACGGCGCTGATCGCGTATCTCGGGCAGACACTCGCCCGAGCGCCCTGGGCCGATCCGCACGATCGGCAAACTCCGCCAACGGGATAGAGTGCTAATCAGAGACCGGCACGACAGTGCCCACTCTACAGACCCGGCTTCTTTCCCAACCTATGACAGTGTCGTCCGCGAATACGTGTACTATCGGCGCCCGGCGTGATTCGAGGTCGCGACGCCGGTCGCGCGGTTGGGCATCGAGCATGGCGCGTGGCGTGACAGAATGGTCGCGGCGCCATTGAACCTCAGGTTGTGCAAGGCAATCTGGCATTGGACACGCGCGCAATTCCAGGGCATGCCAACGCCGCGTATGAATGTATACCTTCCCGCTGAGGCGCTGATGTCCCCTGGGGTCCCGGAACTGCCTGCGCCCGACCGGCTGCGGCACAAGACCGTGGCTGCGGCTGTCGCAGACTCGCTGCGTCAGCAAATTCTGAACGGGGACCTGCCGGCCGGCGCGCAGCTCCGCCAGGACGCCCTGGCCGAGGCGTTCGGGATCAGCCGGATCCCGGTCCGCGAGGCCCTGCTGCAGCTGGAAGCCACCAATCTCGTGAAGATCATGCCGCACCGCGGCGCAGTGGTGACAGGACTGTCGCTGTTGGAGGTCGAGGATATCTTCCAGCTGCGCGTCCAGCTGGAGCCGCAATTGCTGCTGCTCTCGGCACCGCACCTGACGCCCGACGACCTCCGGAACCTCGACGTCGTCTCGAAGGAGTACGGCACGGCGCTGGAGACCGGACAGGTCCTTCGGTGGGGCGACCTGAACCGCCGTTTCCACCTCGACCTGCTTCGCCACGCCGATCGCCCGCGCTCGCTGAGCATCGTGTCCGGATTGCTGCAGGATTGCGAGCGCCCGACGCGCCTGCAGATCGGCACCTCCGAAGACGCGACCCGCGCCGTCCGCGAGCACGCGGAGATCCTGGCTCTGTGCGCAGCGCGCAAGGGCGAGGAGGCAGCAGCGTCCCTGCGCCACCACATCGAGCATATCGCCGACACCCTCACCACCCTCTACCGAGGGGCGCTGGCCAACGCCTGATCACCGTCAGCACGCCCCGCTCGGCGGCGCGAGCCCGGAGGAGGCCCCGTCAGTCCGACTTGGGCGCCCGACCGCCGATCCGCGCCGGCAGGCGGGTCAGGCGGTCCTTCATCTCCAGGACCTTCTGGACCTTCGCGCCGAGGCTGAGGAGCTGGACGAGGCGCTCGGTATCGAGGCGGCGCACGTCGGCGTACCAGCCGGCGAACAGTTCGAAGAGATCGTGCATCTCGGTGAGGCGCGCCTGGGCATGCCGCTCCTCCTCGGTGCCGGCTTCCTGCATGAGAAGTTCGCGCAGGAGGGTCAGCGTCGGATCGACCTCCCGCTTCTTGCGCTCTTCGACCAGGGTCCGGACGATCTGCCAGATGTCCTCGGGCGTCGTGAAGTAGTCGCGTCTGTCCCCCGGTCTGTGCTGGAGACGGACGAGATTCCAGGCCTGCAATTCCTTCAGGCCCATGCTGACGTTGGAGCGCGACACGCCGAGCCGCTCCACGATCTCATCGGCGTTGAGCGGCCGCTCGGCCACGAACAGCAGGGCGTAGATCTGCCCCACGGTCCGGTTGATGCCCCAGCGCGAACCCATCTCGCCGAAATGCAGCACGAAGGTCTGGACGAGCGGGGGCAGCTGCACGGCAAGGATCCCACGCGGGCAAGGGTCAGGAGGGCGCCCCCCGGTCTATCAGCTCTTGAGCCAATACCGGAGGACTGTCGCGACGAAGCCGAGGCCGACGATGCTGGAGGCCCAGAGCCCCACGAACCACGCGAGGCGCTTCCAGAGGGGCTGTGCTGCTGCGGGTGCCATCAGTGATATCCGTGCGCGTCGACCTTGCCGCGGAAGACCCAGTACGAGTAGGCCGTGTAGGACAGTATGATCGGGATCAAAACCGACGCGCCGGCGAGCAGGAAGATCTGGCTCGCCTCGGGGGCGGCCGCCTGCCAGATCGTGATCCGGCCCGGCACGATGTCGGGGAAGATGCTGATGCCGAGCCCCAGGAAGGTCAGGGCGAACAGCCCCAGCGCGATCAGGAAGGGCGCCCGCTCGGCGCCGCCCCGCAGGCTGCGCCACAGGGCGTAGGCCGCGAGCGCCACGAGCAGCGGCACCTGCGCGGTGACGAGCACGTTCGGCATCGCCAGCCAGCGCTCGTAGTAGCGGCCCTGCAGGAACGGCGTCACCGCGCTGACGAGGGCGATGGCTGCGACCGTCGCCACGGTGAGGCGCAGGGCGTAGCGCCGGGCCTGCAGCTGGAGCAGGCCCTCGGTGCGCATCACCAGCCACGTCGCCCCGAGCAGCGCGTAGGCGACGACCAAGCTCGCGCCGACGAGGAGGCTGAAGGGCGTGAGCCAGTCCCACCAGCCGCCAGCATAGGCCCGTCCCTCGACCGCGATGCCCTGCAGGAGGGCGCCCAGCGTGATCCCCTGGGCCAGGGCCGCCACCAGCGAGCCGCCCGCGAAGGTGACGTCCCAGGCGGCGCGGTGGCGGGGATCGCGCCAGCGGAACTCGAAGGCGACGCCGCGGAAGATCAGCCCGAGCAGCATCGCGATGATCGGCGCGTAGAGCGCCGGCAGGATCACCGCGTAGGCCAGGGGGAAGACGGCGAACAGGCCGCCGCCGCCCAGCACCAGCCAGGTCTCGTTGCCGTCCCAGACCGGGGCGACCGAGTTCATGGCGGTGTCGCGGTCCGCGCCCGGCCGGAGGACCGGGAACAGGAGGCCGATCCCGAGATCGAAGCCGTCCATGACGATGTAGGCGAAGACCGCGAAGGCGATCACGAACGCCCAGATCACCGTGAGGTCGAAGCTGTAGGCCATGGGTCTCTCACTCGGCCGGCTGGAGGTGGCGGTCGGGATCGATCGCCGGGGCGGGCGTGATGCCCGCCGTCCGGATCGGCGCGCCGGGCTCGATCCCGCTCTCGCCGGCATGCGGGGGCTGGCCCATCAGGCGCAGCATGTAGCCGGTGCCCATGGCGAAGACCGCGAAGTAGACCACCACGAAGGCGGTGAGCGAGGCCGCCACCGCCGGCGCGTGCAGCGGCGAGGCCGACTGCGCCGTGCGCAGCAGGCCGTAGACCGTGTAGGGCTGGCGCCCGACCTCGGTGGTGATCCAGCCGGCCAGCACCGCCACGAAGCCCGCCGGACCCATGGCCACCGCGAAGCGGTGCAGCGGGCGCCACGCGTAGAGGGTGCCGCGCCAACGGGCGAGGAGGCTCAAGGCGCCGAGCAGCAGCATCAGCATCCCGAGGCCGACCATGATGCGGAACGACCAGAACACGATCGGCACCGGCGGCCACTCCGCCCGCGGCAGGCTGTCGAGCCCCTTCAGGGGCGCGTCGAGGGCGTGCTTCAGCACCAGCGAGGACAGCTTCGGGATCTCGACCGCGTAGCGCACGGTCCCGGCCTTTTGGTCGGGCAGGCCGAACAGCACCAGCGGCGCGCCGTCCGGGTGGCTCTGGAAGTGCCCCTCCATGGCCATGACCTTGGCGGGCTGGTGCTCAAGGGTGTTGAGGCCGTGCGCGTCGCCCGCGAGGATCTGGACCGGCGCGACCAGGGCGGCCATCCACATCGCCATCGAGAACATCGTCCTGGCGGCCGGGTTGGCCCGGTCGCGCAGCAGGTGCCACGCGCCGACCGCACCCACCACAAGGGCCGTCGTCAGGTAGGCGGCGAGGACCATGTGCACGAGGCGGAACGGGAAGGACGGGTTGAACACGATCGCCCACCAGTCCAGCGGCACGAACTGGCCCTCGGCGTTCGTGCCGTAGCCCGCCGGCGTCTGCATCCACGAGTTCACCGCCAGGATCCAGAACGCCGAGAAGAAGGTCCCGAACGCCACCATCAGCGTCGCCGCGAAGTGCAGCCGCGGCCCGACCTTGCGCATGCCGAACAGCATCACGCCGAGGAAGCCCGCCTCCAGGAAGAAGGCCGACAGCACCTCGTAGGCCATCATCGGACCGAGCACTGGGCCGGTCTTGTCGGAGAAGACCGACCAGTTCGTGCCGAACTGGTAGGACATCACCAGCCCGGACACGACGCCCATCGCGAAGGCGATGGCGAAGATCTTAATCCAGTACTTGAACAGATCCAGGAAGACCGGGCGGCCGGTAACGAGCCAGAGCCCCTCCAGGACGGCGAGGAAGCTCGCGAGGCCGATCGAGAAGGCCGGGAACACGATGTGGAAGGCGACCGTGAACCCGAACTGCATGCGGGCGAGGATCAGGGGATCGAGGTTGGCGAGCACGTCGGGCCTCCGGCTCTGAGCGTGACCCGGCGTGTAGCATTTTCAGAAATGTCTGAAAAGTCAGAACGTCAATGTGCTACGCTTCGAGATAGGCCGCGCCGGCCTGCGAAGCCCATCCGGATACCGCGCGGGTCTGGACGTCCGTGGCCGAACGCGGCAGGGTCGCGCTCTTCCCCACAGGCCGGGACCCTGCAGGCGCATCGGTGCATGCCGCGCACCGGCACGCCGCGTCCCGACGCAAGGAGAGCACGCGCCGCATGGCCGACACCCTCGTATCCGCCGCGCCCGTCGATCTCGCCGCCGCGCTCTCGGCGCGCATCCGCGGCATCGGCACGAGCCAGATCGGCCTCGTCGCGGATCGCGGGCGGGACGACCCGGAGGTGGTGAAGCTGTGGATCGGCGAGGGCGATCTGCCGACGCCGCCCTTCATCGTCGAGGCCGCGCACCGGGCGATGCTGGCCGGACATACCCGCTACACGACGTCGCTTGGCCTGCCGGCGCTGCGCGCGGCGCTCGGGGCCTACCACGCCCGCCACTGGGCCGTGGAGATCCCGCCGGACCGGTTCGGCGTCACGGCGGGCGGCATGAACGCGATCATGCAGGCGGCCCAGGTGCTGCTGGAGCCGGGCGACGAGATGATCATCCCCTCCCCGGCCTGGCCCAATCTCGCCGAGGCGGTGCGCATCGCCGGCGGCGTGCCCGTGACGGTGCCTTACCGCCGCCTGCCGGACGGCCGCTTCGCGCTGCCGCTCGCCGACATCGCGGCGGCGATCACGCCGCGCACCCGGGTGATCATGGTGAACTCGCCCTCGAACCCGACGGGCTGGACCATGCCGCTTCCGGAGATGAAGGCCCTGCGCGACCTCGCCCGGGACCGCGGCCTCTGGATCCTCTCGGACGAGGTCTACGCGCACTTCACCTACGGCAACCGGATCGCGCCGTCCTTCCTGCAGATCTGCACGGAGGACGACCGGCTGATCGTGACCAACACCTTCTCGAAGAACTGGGCGATGACCGGCTGGCGGGCCGGCTGGGTGATCTATCCCCGCGGCCTCGCGCCCACCTTCTCCAAGCTCGGGCAGTACAGCACCACCTCGATCCCGACCTTCGTCCAGCACGCCTGCATCGCGGCCCTCGAGGAGGGCGACGGCTTCATCCGCACGATGGTGGACCGCTGCGCCGAGGCCCGGGCGATCCTGGTGGAGGGGCTGTCGCGCCTGCCGGGCGTCACGGTCGCGCCGCCGGACGGGGCCTTCTACCTCATGGCCCGGATGGGCGGCGACGAGCCGAGCCTCGACCTGGCGCTGCGCCTGCTGCGGGAGGCCAAGGTCGGCGTGGCGCCGGGCACCGCCTTCGGGCCGGAGGGCGAGGGCCTCGTGCGGATGTGCTTCGCCATCAGCCCGGATCTGGCCCGGGAGGCGGTGCGCCGGCTCGCGGGCGTGCTCGGGACCCGGGCGCCGGCCGCGCACTGAGATCCGGCGCGGGCCGCGCGACCGGGACCCGTATCCCCCGTCTCAGCGGCCCCAGCGCAGGACCAGCGCGTCGTTGCGCCGGGCGAGCTCGATCAGGCCGGCTCGCGTCGCCGGGTGCAGGGGCTGGATCGGCAGCCGCGCGGTCTCGCTCGCGATCACGCCGCCCTCGGCCATCAGCGCCTTGCAGGCGAGCAGGCCGCACTGCCGGTTCTCGTAGTTGATCAGCGGCAGCCAGCGCGCGTAGGCGTCCATCGCCGCCTCCCGGCGGCCCGCCGCGTAGGCGTCGGTGATCTGGCGGATGCCGTCTGGGTAGCCGCCGCCGGTCATCGCCCCGGTGGCGCCGGCGTCGAGGTCGGCCATCAGGGTGATCGCCTCTTCGCCGTCCCAGGGACCCGCGACCGCGTCGCCGCCCAGCGCGATCAGCTCGCGGAGCTTGGACGCGGCGCCGGCGGTCTCGATCTTGAAGTAGGCGACGTTCGCGATCTCCCGGGCCATGCGCGCCAGGAGCGGCGCCGACAGCGGCGTGCCGGCCACCGGCGCGTCCTGGATCATGATCGGGATCGCGATCGCGTCCGAGACCGCGCGAAAGAAATCGACGACGCCGAGTTCCGGCACGCGGATCGTGGCGCCGTGATAGGGCGGCATGACCATCACCATGGCGGCCCCGGCGGCTTGCGCCTGACGCGAGCGCTCCGCACAGACCTGCGTGGCGAAGTGGGTGGTCGTCACGATCACCGGGACGCGGCCGGCCACATGCTCCAGGACAGCGTGCATCACCCGTTCGCGCTCGTCGTCGGTGAGGACGAACTGCTCTGAGAAGTTGGCCAGGATGCACAGGCCCTCGCTGCCGGCATCGATCATGAAGTCGATCGCCCGGCGCTGCCCGTCGAGATCGAGCGCGCCCGAGGCGTCGAAGACCGTGGGGGCCACCGGGAAGACGCCCCGATAGGCGTGAGCAGGCGAGGTCATGCGCGGTCCTTCGGATCGCACGTCCCGGCGGACGAATCGTGTCCTGGGGCGGGACCCGGCCGCGTCTTAGCACGAGGCGACGCTGCGCCGAACGGAGCGGCGCGCCCGGATCGTTGAGCGCGCGGCCGGGATTGAGCAAACCAAGCTGTCGACAAGCCCACCGCCTTTCCTGTACGGCCAAGCTCTTCTTTGTTTTGTCCATCGATAGCCGAGATCACGCGCGGCGACCGCACGAGAACAGTGCTCTCCATTCGGAGTCTATTGTAATGCGATTCTTCTTCGTCAGCCGCGTTGCGGCCCTCGTCGCCGCTACACTCCTTGGCGTACCCGCCCGGGCCGACGACCTCGACGCCATCCGTACCGCGAAGACACTGCGCATCGGGACGGAGGGCACCTACGCGCCCTTCACGTTCCACGACGCCTCCGGGGCGCTCGTCGGCTTCGACGTGGAGATCGGCCGCAAGGTCGCCGAGCAATTGGGCGTCACGCCGCAATTTCTCGAAGGCAAATGGGATGGGCTGATCGCCGGGCTCGACGGCAAGCGCTACGACGTGGTGATCAACCAAGTCGGCATCACCAAGGAACGGCAGGCGAAGTTCGACTTCTCCGAACCCTACATCCGGTCGCGGGCCGTGCTGATCACCCGGGCGGACCGGTCGGACGTCAAGTCCTTCGCCGACCTGAAGGGCAAGAAGGCCGCGCAGAGTCTCAGCAGCAACTTTGCGCGCCTCGCCGAGCAGTCCGGGGCCGAGCTCGTCGGGACGGATGGCTTCGACCAGTCGGTCCAGCTCGTCCTCACAGGGCGCGCCGACGCAACCGTCAACGACAGCTTGTCGTTCTTGGACTTCCACAAGCAGAAGCCGAACGCCCCGCTGAAGATCGCCGCCGAGCAGGCCGACGCGGATGCCTCCGGCATCATCATGCGCAAGGACAACCCCGCGCTGAAGGCCGCCATCGACAAGGCGCTCGAGACGATCAAGGCCGACGGCAGCTACGCGGCGATCGCCCAGAAGTATTTCGGCGCCGACGTCTCGAAGTAGACCGTCCGCCGGAAAGACTGTTCAGGGCGCGCCACCGAGGCGCGCCCGCCGCGGAGAGGCCACGCCCGGCCGCCGATTCTCGACAGCCCGTCGCTCGTTCCGCCCGATAGGAGACGCCGCCCCGTGCCGCACTGGCTCGACCTCATGCTCCAGTCGCTCGGGCCGCTGCTCGCGGCCGGCCTGCGCTTCACCGTCCCGCTGACGCTCATCGCCTTCGCGCTGGGACTCGGGCTGGGGCTCGGAACCGCCCTCGTGCGCCTGTTCGCGCCCCGACCGCTGGCGGCCCTCGCCTGGCTCTACGTGTGGGTCTTCCGGGGCACGCCGCTACTCGTGCAGCTCTTCGTCATCTTCTACGGCCTACCAAGCGCAGGGATCCTGATCGACGCCTTCCCGGCCGCCGTGATCGGTTTCACGCTCAATGTCGGCGCCTACACGTCCGAGGTCATCCGCGCCRCCATCGCCTCCATCCCGAAGGGGCAGTGGGAGGCCGCCTACGCCACCGGCATGAACCCGGTCCAGGCCCTGCGCCGCACGATCCTGCCCCAGGCCGCGCGGGTGGCGGTGCCGTCGCTGGCCAATTCCTTCATCGCGCTGGTCAAGGACACCTCGCTCGCCGCTGCGATCACCGTGCCGGAGCTCTTCCAGGCGGCCCAGCGCATCGTCGCCGTCACCTACGAGCCGCTGATCCTCTACATCGAGGTGGCGCTGATCTACCTCGTCCTGTGCACGCTCCTGTCCTGGCTGCAATCGCTCCTGGAGCGGCGCCTCGGACGCTACGGCGGCTATCTGGAGGCGCGCGCGTGATCGCCCTGTCGGCCATCGAGAAGAGCTTCGGCGGCAACCCGGTCCTGCGGGGCGTCGACCTCGACATCCCGGAGGGACAGGTCACGGCGCTGATCGGCCCATCGGGCTCGGGCAAGTCGACGCTCCTGCGCTGCGTGAATCTCCTGGAGATCCCGCAGGCCGGCACGCTCACCCTGGGCGACCTCCACCTCACCTTCCGGCCGGGAAAGCCGCCCGGCCGGCGGGAAGTCCTCGCGGTGCGCCGCCAGACCGGTATGGTGTTTCAGAACTTCCAGCTCTTCCCCCACCGCACCGTGATCGAGAACGTCACGGAGGGCCTCGTCACCGTCGCCGGTTGGCCTCAGGCCAAGGCCAAGGGGCGCGCTCTGGAACTGCTGGAACGCGTCGGCCTCGCCCACAAGGCCGCAGCCTGGCCAGCCAGCCTGTCGGGCGGCCAGCAGCAGCGTGTCGCCATTGCCCGCGCGCTCGCCCCCTCACCGCGCCTGCTCCTGTGCGACGAGCCGACCTCTGCCCTGGACCCGGAACTCGCCGCCGAGGTGGTGGACGTGCTCGCCGGGCTCGCGGGCGAGGGCATGACCATGCTGATGGCCACGCACGACCTGCGGCTCGCGCGGCGTGTCGCGGACCGTGTGGTGTTCCTGGAGGGCGGCACGATCGTCGAGCAGGGACCGGCCGCCGCTCTGTTCGGCCGGCCGACCGATCCGCGCACCCGCCGCTTCGTCCGGACGCTGCTCGGCGAGGCGGCGGAGGGGACCTGAGACAACGTCGCCGCGCCCAAGGGCGGCCGGGCCGGCGGCGCGGTCAGATCGTCCATCCGCCGTCGATCGTCACGGCCTGGCCGGTGGTGTAGGTCGCGCCCGCCAGGTAGACGGCGAGGTCGGCGATCTCCTCCGGGCGGCCCAGCCGCCCGATCGGCTGCCTCGCGATGAAGGCGGCCCGGGTCTGCTCGTAATCGCCCTGCGCGCGGATCCGCTCCTGCAGAGACGGGCTCTCCACCGTGCCCGGGCAAATCGCGTTGCAGCGGATGTTGTGGCCGACATAGTCGGCGGCCACCGCCTTGGTCAGGCCGATCACCGCCGCCTTGGTGACGCCGTATGCGAAGCGGTTGGGCACCCCCTTCACCGAGGAGGCGACGGAGGCCATGTTGACGATGGCACCGTCGTGGCGCTCCAGCATGCCGGGCAGCACCGCCCGGATCGTGCGGATCATGGCCTTGACGTTGAGGTCGAGGGCGAAATCGAGGTCGGCGTCGTCCATCTCGAGGATGGTCCCGCCATGGACCACCCCGGCGCAGTTGAACAACACGTCGACGGGACCGATGCGCTCGACCAGGGCGGTGACCGCGCTCGGGTCCAACACGTCGAGGACGGCGGTGCTGAGAGCGTCACCCTTCAGCTCGGCCAGGGTGTCGGCGTTCACGTCGGTGGCGTAAACCCGCGCCCCGGCCCGCGCGAAGGCGAGCGCGCTGGCGCGCCCGATCCCCTGCGCCGCTGCCGTGATCAGGACCGTCTTCCCGGAGAGATCTGCCATTTCTCGCTCCTCGCAGGCTGGGTGTCGGTGCGCGGCGTCCAAGCGGATACGCCTGTCGCGCCCGGCAGGGCCGCCGATCAGATCCGGGGCCTCGGGCCGAGCGGCCAGACGTTGTAGGTTCCGACCGGGCCGTGTTCCAAGCCCGGCCCGGTCGGTAGCGCGGCCTCGTCGCCGACATGATCGATCGCCCTCCGCACACTGCGCAGGTGAGGGAAGGGAATCGTGCCCGTCCGGCCATCGCCGCGCAGCTGCGGATCCACAGCAGCCGTTCCGGCGTTCTTTCGTCAGTATCGTTTGGTGGAGGATCGCCGTGGGACTTGCAGCCTTCGTCTTTTTCGTCGTCCCCTGGATGGCCGTCGCGATCTGGCTCTCAATGCGCCCGTCCGGTGCTCGCCTCGGCGTACCGGCCGCGCCCTGGCGTACGCTGACGGACAATCCGCCGCCGTCGCGGGATCAGCAGCGCGCGCCCGAGACGCACAGCATGGGATCGGCCACGGCGCATGACGGCAAGCACGCGCCGATCGAGGTCGTGTAGGTTCGGCCGGGCGGCTCGGAGCGCCTCCGCCTTCGAATAGGAGCGGCCGGGATCGCACTTGCCGCCCGCGGCGTTCCAGGGAGCGCGTCCGTATCACGCCGCGCCTTCCAGGGAGCGACCGGTTTTTGCCCGAGGCCACCTACCCTCCGCTCGACGTGCTCAAGCCTGTCGCCGACGGTCTCTGGATCGTCGACAGCGGCCCGCTGCACGCCTTCGGCATTCCCTTGCCCGTCCGGATGACCGTCGTCCGGCTCCAAGACGGAACGATCTGGCTGCATACGCCGACCCGCTACGACGCGCGCCTTCACCGGGACATCGCGACGCTGGGACCGATTCGGCATCTGGTCGCTCCGAACATCGCCCATTGGCTCTTTCTGAAGGATTGGCAGAGCCATTGCCCACAGGCGCTGACCTGGGCCGCGCCGAACCTGCGCCGGCGCATCCAGGTCCGCCGCGCCGGCGTGCGCATCGACCGTGAGTTGGGGGAGACGGCGCCGGCCGCTTGGGAGGCGGACCTGCGCCAGGTCGTCGTCCCGGGTGGCTTGGGATTCCGGGAGGTCGCGTTCTTCCACGGCGCGACCCGAACCCTGATCCTGACCGATCTCGTCCTCAATCTAGAGCCGGCGAAGATGCCCCCGCTCCTGCGTCCTTTCCTGCGCCTCGCGCGCATGACGCCGCCGCACGGACAGCCGCCGCCCTATCTCCGCCTCGCCATCAAGCTGCGCCGGCGCGACGCGGCGCGCGCTGCGGCGGAGCTGATCGCCCTGGCTCCTGAGCGGGTCGTCTTCGCGCACGGTCTCTGGTTCGCGGGGGATGGCGCAGCACGGGTGCGGCACGCCCTGCGCTGGCTCGGGCCGTATTCCTGATCGCCTAAGGCTCAGACCGCGAGTTGCCGCATGATCCAGACCCGCGCTGCGGCAAGATCTACGAAGAGCGGTGGAGCGACTGGTTCGATCGGACCGAAGCCCGCCTCCAGGAACCACTTCCCCGCATCGTCGTCGTGCTGCGCCGAGAGTCGAACCAGGATCGCGACCAGGAAGCCGTCGGCGAAAACAAGCTGACTTTCCACATCGTCGCTGCTGGTCGCGACCTGCGCGGACTGCAGGCTCAGGATCATGCGGCCATCGACTTCATGACGGAACACTTCAGCCGGAAAAAACCGTCGTGCGACGGGCGCGCGCCGCGGGCCAGTCAACCTGATCAATCGGCCCTCGGCGTCGAAGTTCCGGCCCGGAATGCGGCCGCGTCGGACCGGCGGGCTCGGCCGGGAAGGCTTGGGAGGACCGGCCCGATCGTATGGCGACGGCAGCGCCGAGGGTGAGACCGTGCCCTCCACCAGTGACCCTCGGACCCGATCACAGCGAGGAGTGACGTCTTCAGAACGCCTCCGACACGTCCCCCGCGGCCGGGCCGCCACCCTCGATCGTGCGGGCGAGTTCGGTCAGCACCTCTTCCACCATCGGTGGCCACGGCACCTTCTCCTCGTCCATGAGGCGCGCGGCACCGACCAGCGCAGCGATCTGCGCCTCGTAGACCGGCCGACCGACGAGTTGCGCGTAGCGCATCCGGGCGGCGAGCGCCGTGGCGAGGCGCTGGACCTCCGCGATCTTCGCGCTCGGCGCGCCGCTGGCGTCGCTCATCCGTCCCTCCCGTCCGGAGCCTCACCGATCCTCATAGGCCATGGGCGGGATGGCGTCAGGACCGGTTACCAAGCCAGGAGGATCTGGCCGCCGATCAGCGCGACGATGACGCCGGCCAGCAGCGCCGCGGCGATGTCGCGCAACGGAGCGGCGATCCACCCCGGTTCCGGAACCGGCTCGGTGGTGAGGCGTGTCAGGCTCTCGGGAAGAACCGGCGCGTGCGGGACGCGCGTCGTGCGCGTCGGCTTGCGCTTGCGCGGCCTGGACATGATTTCTCCGCGGCCTCAGGCGGTTTCGATCTGTCGGGCGGCGTTAGCCGCCAGCGCCCGCCGTGCCCCGGTCTTCGGGCGGACGAAGTCGGCGAGCGGCTTGCAGGGCGGGAGGCCGATCGCCTCGCCCGGCAGCGGACCGACCTGCAGCGCCGGCGCGCAAGGAGCGTCGGCGCTGGCGTTCGATCCCTGACCCGCGTCCTCGCCGTTGCTCGACAACGCGACGCGATGTCCGAACAGGTAGGCCTCCAAGTCGATGAGTCGGTGGCGCAATCGCCCGATGTCGTTCTCGACGCCGATGATCTGAACCAGAAGGTCGGAGACGGTGTCCCTCCGCGCCGCGATGGCTGACAGCACGGCGTCCCGCTCGTTCAGCAGCACAGCTTTGACGGTCGGGTTCATGACGCAAGTCTCCGAAGGTTACATCACCACGATCTGCAGACCGGCCCTCGAAGACAGTTGTCAAAATGGCTTAGCCGTTACGCCTGAGGGTGAACGACCAGGATTCGGGGTCGTGGCGTCCGCATCCGCCGCGGAATGCCGGTCTCGGCGGCCGACGCGTCGCGCCGGCGGGAACTTCTCGCCCGCGCATGCGTCGGTTTCACGCAGACCGACACGCATTGATGGGAGTTCCACATGCGCAGATCCGCGACATTCACCCTGGCGGCCGCCCTGATCCTGGCTTCCGTCCCGGCCTGGGCCGAGCCCGTGAGCCAGACGGGGACAGGCGGTGGTCCCGGCACGGCAGCCAAGGCCCCCCATACCACCGCGACCGGCCAGACGGTCCCGAACCCGAGTGTCCTCAGTCCCAACGAGACCGGCAGCATTGAGCGGCGGGATGCCGTGGAAGAGCGCAACGACGCGATCACCCGCGGCATCTGCATCGGCTGCAGTCGCTAGAATACCGTCACCCGCCCGAAACGGACCCTCTTGGGCCGGGCGGGTATACGAGAGCGGCATGAAAGACGTTCATGGCCGGGGCGCACCGGTTGCAGGCCGGGCTTGAAGCATTCCGCGGCTTGGCCCAGATCATCGACCTCCACCGCAACCATGAACAGGAGTCGAAGCGTGGCGAACGAATCTGTCGAACAGGCGGCAGAGAAGACCTATTACGGCCTCAGCCTCTCGCAGCACGCGGAACGGATCCGGAAGCTCGCGTCGGAACGCGGCCTCGCCGGCGACGCCTTCGATCGCGTGACCGCGAAGGCCGTCGCGATGATCCCCTCCATCAAGCTCAACGACGCCGCCCAGCGTTAGGGCCGGAACGGGCCGGCTTACAGCTCGGCCCGGAGGCTCTTGAGGATGCGGCGCGCGACCGTACGCACGGCCTCGTCGTCCCGCGCCTCGCCCTCGACCGAATCCCACAGGTGGGGGAGGCTGCCCTCCAGATCGTCCAGCAGTTCCGGGTGACGCTGCGCCAGGAACCGGATCGTCCCGAACAACAGGTGCTCCGTCGCGATCTCGCGACGGCGCGCCTCGGTGACGGGGTCCGGATGGGATTTCGGGGTCTGCTCGCTCATGGAAGCCCAACGATCCGCGGATGCGGGCGGTTCGGCCCGGCGGGCGCGGTGGGACGCCGCGGAAACGAGTCCCGTTCCACTCCGGCGGTCAGCTGCCGACGCAGGCCCTCACTCGTCGATCACGACGGCGTCAGCGCCGCAAGGCCCCGAACCACGCGGTCAGCGGCTCCACGAACGCGGCCCAGGTCCGCGACCACACGGTGGCGGTACGGCCATCATCCGGGCGCGGAGCGGTCATCAGGGCCGCCACCAGGGCATCCTCGCGGGGCTTGCATTCATCGAGGGCGTTGCGCTCGTCGCCGGCGCGGCTCTGGCCCGTCGGCTGATGCCCGGAGGCCTCACGCAGGCAGCGGTGCCAAGCCCGCTCCAGGGCAGCCGGATCGGCCGCACCGGCAGCCGGCGCCGCGACCGACGGGCCGGCGGACAGGACGAGCATTGCGGACAAGCTGAGCAGCGGCGTGCGCATGACCGTTCTATGCCTGATTCGTGCGCCCGCGGGATAGAACGTAGCGGCAACACCTTCCGGACCGCAGCGTGCCGGCCGCTCAGCCGGCCCGGCGCGGGCTGGCGATCCGGCAGCCGTGATCCATCAGGTCCTCGGCACTGGCCTCCGGCTCTCGATAGGCCAAGAGGATCATGCCGCCGCGCGGATCCGCCGGATCGGCCTCCACGGCCGCGAAGGTCGCGTCGTGCAGATGTCCTCGCCAGCCGGGCACGTCGGACAACGCCGCGAACGGGTTAAAGTCCGCCACGGCGTCCGCCGGAACCCGCCGGGCGAGGTAGTGCTCCTCCTCCAGCGGCATGGGGAACGGCACCCAGGTCTCTCCGACGCCGCCGCCATGAGCCTTGAGGGCGGCCATCACGCTCCGGTGCATGCAGTCGAGGTGGATGTGCAGCTGATCCTGGCTGCGGCCGTCCACCGAGTTCACCTCCAGGCCCACGGCCGAAACCGGAAGACGGCCCTGCAGCACGTCCGACACGTAGTGCCGCGCCGCGAGCGCCGCGCGCCAGTAGGCGGCGCCGCGCGGCCCCTGGAGCACGGGCGCCTCGATTCCCGAGACGCTGTCGGTGGGCATTACGACCGTGTGGGTGAGATGGCCCGGGGCGCGCAGCACGGCCGTGCCGGGGCGCGCACCGTCGCCGAGATCGACGGCCAGGCAGGGAAAGCTCCGGCCCGCGGCCTTCTTGGCGAGCACGCAGCCCTGCAGCGCCACCCAGAGCACGTCCCGCACCGGGTTGGCCGCAATGGCGGGCGGCATCGCCGTGAAGGCGAGCAGTGTCGCGACGACCAGACTACAACGCATGATCAGGCTTCCCGGTCTCCGCCCATTGTTATGCTACAGGCGATGGCCCGCCATCATTGTAGGCCAGGGCCGTCGACGTGAGGTTACGAGTCCGCGATGCTGAAATCGAACACGCAGTGGCCCGGCCCGATGCAGATCGCGGCCTGGATCCTGGTGGCCCTGATCGTCGCCGTAACCCTCGTGCCGATCGGTCTGCGCCCCGTCGTCACGACCGATCCCAGCCTCGAACGGATCGCCGCCTACGCGGCGGCCGGGCTTCTGATGGCCGCGGCATATCCCCGGCACTGGCTCTGGATCTTGGTCGGCAGCGTCATCATGGCGGGCGGCCTGGAGGCGGGGCAGACCCTCACCGGAACCCGGCACGGCCGGTTCGACGACTTTCTCGTGAAGGCCGCCGCCGCCCTGGCCGGTGCGGTGGCGGGCCGCGTGCTCGCGTCCATGGTCGGCCGGCGCCTGATCGACCGAGTGAACGGATGAGCCCGGATTGGGCCGGATCGCGGGCACGGGATCACCGTCAGGCCTGAGAGGGGGCGGTCGCCGCCCGGATGGGCGTGCGGGATTCGGAACGGGGACAAACACCACGCGCATGTAAACGGTGCATGTCTGCGGCGCCGGCCCGGCGCTGCGCAGGGGGCCGCGGCGGAAACCGCCGAGCTTGACCCGCGTTGGCTCAGGGGAACTCTGACGCGAGGTGCTGCATGTTCGGCACGGCCAAGCTCACGGGACGGTTCTGGTTCCGCAAGACATGGACGGGCAAGCTGGTCCTGCTTGTCGAAGAAGAGAAGCCGCGGTGGTTCGGCCGCGGCGGCCTCACCAAGCTGCGCTGGCGCGATGCCCGCCTCCTCGACTTGGCCGAGGCGCCGATGCGGACGCTGATGACCCTCGAGCGGAGCTATCGCGCGGATTACGCGACTGGTCCGGCTCGGGTGCTGCAAGCGGTCGTCCCGCCCGGGACGCGCGGCGCGATCACGACGCCGGTCGGATCTGCCGCGAACACTTGAGCGCCGTCGGAGCGCGAAGGCGCGGGCCGAGCATTGAAGGGGCAGGGCTCGGCCCGCCTGTCGTTCGGCTTCTTACCCCCAAAGCCGGAGCGACCCCGCCAGAGACCATGAACGGGGTTAACGCTTTCTGAAGCCGCTGGTCCGGCGCGCCCCCCCGATAGCCCCGCCACCGGGCCGAGAGCCGTCGGGACCGCGTGCAGAGCGATAACCGGGCGCGAGAAGCGTCATTGATCTATGTTGGTATTGGTTTGTTCATTCGGTAGATAACAGGCATTATAATTTATCTTCATGCGAATAAGGACTTGACTGTCGAGAAGCGAATCCACGTTCATGGGGCGCACCGACGTGAGAGGCGCCTATGGAAGACAGCAATCCTGTATCGCATCAGGACCCGATCGATTTCGTTGAGCTGACCGCCGATATCGTCTCGGCTTACGTGGCCAACAACTCGGTTCCGGTCCCCGACCTCCCGTTGCTTCTGTCCGGCGTTCATGCAGCACTGGCCGGCCTGGGTCAGGCGACGACCTCGGCTGAGCCGGAACTCAGGAAGGCGACACCCGCGCAGATCAAGAAGTCGATCACCCCCGACGCCCTGATCAGCTTCATCGACGGCAAGCCGTACAAGACGTTGAAGCGGCATCTCACCGGCAACGGCATGACGATCGAGCAGTATCGGCAGCGCTTCGGGCTGCCGCCGGACTATCCGACAACGTCATCCAACTATTCGGCGATGCGCGCCGAGTTCGCCCGCAATGCCGGGCTGGGCCACAAGCGCCGCGGCGCGGTCCCGAAGCGCAGCGAGCCCGCGGACGCCGTCGCGGCGCCGGACGGGGGCAGCGGGGCAAAGGCGGCCAAGGGCCGGAAGTCCAGGAAGTCCAACGCGGAGGCGTGAGCGCACCGACCGGGCGCTGGTGCGCCCGATCCTCCCCCCGCGGGAATGCGGGACCGGGGGCGGTCCCGTCCGGTCGCATGCGCCGGCCAGGCCCGGGACCGCCGGGCACAGGCAGGCGCCGTCCATCGGCTTCGGAACGCCGCGTACGGCCAACCGTTGGCCCCTGGAACGCCCGACCGCCTGTGACGGAGCCAAGCTTGACCCGACGGATCCCCGCCCTTCTCCTCGCCCTGGCGATCGTGACCGGCCACCCGGCCGCGGCCGGCGCGCAGGAGCAGAACGGAACCGGACCGACTCCGCGGGCCGAGACGGCGCCGAGGCCGGCGGCCGACACGAAGGACCCGGGCAAGACCGCCACTGAGGCCGTCACCCATCCCTCCGCTGTGCCCCCGACGGAGGGCGAGGTCGGCACCGGCAAGCCGCCCTCCACCGGGACGCCTTCGACGACGGGGCGCTGACCTTCCGGCGGAGCGCAGTGCCACGCAGCCACCCTTCCATCGCGACGCGCCCGCACGACCGGGATCGCCGCGCGGTGCGGGTTGCCCGAGACGCTTCCCGTCCTCGCCCGTGCCGCTGCGACGGGCAGCGCTTGTCCGCCGGTCCGGCCTCTCATAGATCCCGACGATGACGGTCTTCCCCTTCGACAACAGCTATGCCCGCCTGCCGGCGCGCTTCTATGCACACCGGCCGCCGACTCCGGTGGCGGCCCCGCGCCTGATCCGCTTGAACCGGGGGCTCGCCGAGACGCTCGGCCTCGATCCGGAACGGCTCGCCGAGCCCGAAGGCGTCGCGGCCCTCGCCGGGAACGCCGTCCCGGCTGGCGCCGAGCCGATCGCCGCCGCCTATGCCGGGCACCAGTTCGGCCAGTTCGTGCCACAGCTCGGCGACGGCCGCGCGATCCTTCTCGGCGAGGTGATCGATCGGGACGGGCAACGCCGCGACATCCAGCTCAAGGGCGCCGGCCCGACGCCGTTCTCCCGCCGGGGCGACGGGCGGGCAGCCCTCGGCCCGGTCCTGAGGGAGTATCTCGTCAGCGAGGCCATGGCGGCGCTCGGCATCCCGACCACCCGGGCGCTCGCGGCCGTGGCGACGGGCGAGACCGTGGTGCGCGAGACGCTCCTGCCCGGCGCGGTGCTCACCCGCGTGGCCGCCAGCCACATCCGGGTCGGCACGTTCCAGTTCTTCGCGACGCGGGGCGACGCAGAAGGCGTTCGGATGCTCGCCGACCACGTGGTCGCCCGGCACTATCCAGAGGCCGCTGCAGCCACGAATCCCTATCGGGCGCTCTTAGAGGGCGTCGTCGGCCGTCAGGCCGACCTCGTCGCCCGGTGGCTGCACGTCGGCTTCGTCCACGGGGTGATGAACACCGACAACATGTCGGTCGCCGGCGAGACGATCGATTACGGCCCTTGCGCGTTCCTCGATGCCTACGATCCCCGGACGGTCTACAGCTCCATCGATCGGAACGGGCGATACGCCTACGGGCAGCAGCCGCGCATCGCGCTCTGGAACCTGACGCGGCTCGCCGAGACCCTGCTGCCTCTGCTCGCCGCGGACGAGACGCAGGCGGTTGCCGAGGCGGAGGCGGCCCTCGGCGGCTTTGCGCCGCGCTTCGAAGCTGCCTATCGCAGCGGCCTCGGCCGCAAGCTCGGCCTCGCCGAGGTCCGGGACGGCGACTCCGCCCTGGCGAGCGACCTGCTCGAGCGGATGGCCGCGAACCAAGCCGACTTCACCCTGACGTTCCGCACCCTCTGTGCCGCCGCGGAGCGGCCGGAAGCCGACGCGGCGGTGCGCGACCTGTTCGTCGATCCCACCGCATACGATGCCTGGGCGGTGGGCTGGCGCGCGCGGCTGGCGCAGGAGGCGCGTGAGCCGGCCGAGACCGCCGCCGCGATGCGGGCGGTCAACCCGGCCTTCATCCCGCGCAACCACCGCGTCGAGGCGATGATCGAGGCGGCCGTGGAACGGGGCGATTTCGCGCCGTTCGAGGCACTCCTGGCCGTCTTGTCCCGTCCCTACACGGAGCAGCCGGGCGACGCCGCCTTCGCGGAGGCGCCGGAGGGCGGGGGCGTGGGCTATCGCACCTTCTGTGGCACCTGAGACGAGGCGCAGCCGGTCACTGCTTCGGCCACGTGAAGATCTCGTGCACGTTTCCGTGGTGCAGAAACCAGTGGACACGGGTTTCTGGATTGAACCCGTGATTTCGGTACGAGTGGGCGATCACAGAGACGAGGGTTTCCGCTGCCGACCGATCATGGATGTCGTAGGCCAGAAGCTGCGGGGCGCCGCCATCCACGCGGGCAAGATCGCGGACGAGAATCGAATACGACATATCTCCCCTCCTTTCGACCAAAACAGTCTACGCAAAATTATATCTTCAACTCCAGGAATGTTCATGGAAGCCTTGTGTAAAGGTTAAGCAATCTTAACCGAATGTCATTGATTTGATTGATCATTATCCGCGATGTTCCAGCTGGACCATCCCAGGTCGTCGCCCACGCCGATCCGGGATGATGACGCGCCGGCGCCCGGCGAGGCGGACGAGGGACCCGAAGGCCATGGTGAAGCGGAACCTCGCGCGGTTCGCGGCCACGGCCCTCGCGCTGCTCGTCGCCCTGCCCGACGCACGGGCGGCCGGGATCGTCGTCGCCTCCAAGCTCGRCACGGAGGGCGGGGTCCTCGGGAACATCATCCTGCAGGCTTTGAAGTCCAAGGGCCTCCCGACTGTCGACAGGATCCAGCTCGGCGCCACGTCGATCGTGCGCCAAGCCCTGATCGAGGGTCAGGTCGACATCTACCCGGAATATACCGGCAACGCGGCGTTCTTCTTCGGGAAAGCGGATCTGCCGGTCTGGAAGGACCCGGACGCCGCCTACCAGACGGCCCGGAGCCTGGACCGCGCGGCCAACGACCTCATCTGGCTGACGCCGGCCTCGGCCAACAACACCTGGGCGATCGCGGTGCGCCAGGACGTCGCGCAGGCTGCCGACCTGAAGACGATGAGCGATTTTGGCCGCTACGTGGCCGGCGGCGGCGCGATCAAGCTCGCCGCCTCGTCGGAATTCGTGACCGCCCCGGCCGCGCTCCCGGCCTTCGGCAGGACCTACGGCTTCGCCCTCAGGCCGGAGCAGCTCATCATCCTGGCGGGTGGGGATACCGCCGCCACGATCGCCGCGGCGGCGCGCGGCACCTCCGGAACCAACGCGGCCATGGTGTTCGGTACCGACGGTGGTCTCGCCGTCGCGCGCCTCACGGTGATGGCGGACGACAAGGGCGTCCAACCCGTCTATCAGCCGGCGCCGGTCGTCCGCGGGGCCGTCCTCAAGGCCCATCCCGAGATCGCCACCGTGCTGGACCCGATCTTCCGCAGGCTCGATCTGGCCACGCTCCGAGACCTCAACGGCCGCGTTCAGATCGGCGGCGAACCGGCCTCCGCCGTCGCAGCGGATTTCCTCAGCCGGAACGGCTTCGTGCCGTGAGCGGACTTGCATCGGCAAGCCGCACGGTACACGCGGGCATGGCGCCGGCCCTTTCGGCGGACGCGTCGTCCCCTCCTCTCCGTGCCAAGGCAGGATCGCTGTCGTGCCCCGTGGACTAGCCGACGCACCGTTCGCTCCCGTCCGTGTCAGACCGCGGCCCCTGGCTGCGGGCACGACGCCCACTTTTGCTGGCACCGCTCGAAAACGGGTCGCGCGCCGTTCCCCGCCCCCTGAGGCTTTCGGCGCTTGAGGATGGACGGATCCGCCCCGACCCGGCTCGGGCGCCCAAGGATCGATCCCCTGGGGTCGGCCTTCGCCGTGGTTCTGGGGCTGAGCTTGTCGGCCCTGCCGCTGATGACCGAACGGCCGAACCGGATCGCGTCAGGCACCGCGCTGATGGCCTGGTCGGCCCTCCCGTCCGGTCAGGCGCTGATCCTCGGATGCGTCGTCGCCCTTGCCCTGCCGCTGGTGGCCCTGCGGGGAACACCGACCCGGCGCCTGGCGGCCGTCTTCGCGGTCCTCCTGATCCTCGGCCTCGTGGCCGGCTGGGCGGCCGACCACTTGACGCCGCCCGGCGACCGGTACAGCCGGGTCGCACCGGATGCGGGCTGGTGGCTGGCCTTCGTGACGGCGGCCCTCGCGGTCGGCGACGGGCTGGCGCGGCTGCGTCCAGGACCGATCCTGCGGATCGCGCTGCTGGCGGGCGCGGTCGCCCTGACCGGCCTCGCCCTGCGATCCGGGTTCTGGAACAACCTCTCGATCCTGCGGGAATACACCAGCCGGTCCGACACCTTCGGCCGGGAGTTGCGGACCCATGCCGGGCTCGCCCTCGCCTCCGTGGCCGCGGCCAGCGCGGTCGGGATCCCGGCGGCCATTCTGGCGCGCCCGGTCCCGGCGCTGCGCGCGGGGATGCTCACCGTCCTCAACGTCGTGCAGACCATCCCGTCCATGGCGCTGTTCGGCATGCTGATCGCGCCGCTGGCCTGGGTCGGCCGGGAGGTCCCGGGCGCATCCGCTTTGGGCATCGCGGGAATCGGCGCCGCGCCGGCCTTCCTGGCCCTGTTCGCCTACGCGCTCCTGCCCCTGGCCGCCGCGACCGTCGCGGGCCTGGACGCGGTGCCGTGGCCGGTGCGTGACGCCGCCCGGGGCGTCGGCATGACCGCGCGGCAGCGCCTGCTCCAGGTGGAGATACCGCTGGCCCTCCCGGCGATCCTGACGGGGATCCGCATCGTCCTCGTCCAGAACATCGGGCTCGCTGTGATCGCGGGGCTCGTGGGCGGCGGCGGCCTCGGCGTGTTCGTCTTCCAGGGCATCAGCCAGACCGCGGGCGACCTCGTCCTGCTCGGGGCGCTGCCGACCGTCGCCATGGCGAGCGGCGCCGGCGTCCTGCTCGACGCGGTCATCGATCTGAGCCGCGGCCGCGCGGCGGAGCGGCTGCCATGATCGAACTCGCAGGGGTCAGCCGCGTCTTCGGGGGGCGGACGGTCGTGGCCGACGTCACACTCCGGGTCGAGGCCGGGACGATCCTGACGGTGGTCGGCACCTCGGGGTCGGGCAAGACAACCCTGCTGCGGATGATCAACCGCCTGATCGAACCCAGCGCCGGGACGATCCGGATCGCCGGGCGGGACATCCGGGACATGCCCCCCCATCGCCTGCGGCGCGGGATCGGCTATGCCATCCAGGGACACGGCCTGTTCCCCCACCGCACCGTGGCGGAGAACATCGCGGTGGTGCCGAACCTGCTCGGCTGGGAGAGCGGGCGGATCGCCGCCCGGGTCGACGAACTCCTCGGCCAGTTCAACCTCGATCCGGCGGAATACCGGAACCGCTTGCCGGCGGCCTTGTCCGGAGGCGAGCAGCAGCGGATCGGCGTCGCCCGGGCTCTCGCGGCCGAGCCGCCGATCCTGCTCATGGACGAGCCCTTCGGCGCCCTCGACCCGATCATCCGCGGCCGCGCCCAGGCGGATCTGCGGGCCATCCAGACGCGCTACGGCACCACGATCGTGCTCGTGACCCACGACATGGACGAGGCCCTGCACCTCGGCCACCGGATCGCCGTGATGGACGGGGGGCGCCTGGTCCAGGAAGCCGCCCCGGCCGACCTGATCGGCGCGCCCGCGACCGCGTTCGTCGGCGAACTCCTCGGCAGCGGCGACCGGGCCTTCCAACTCATGGCCCTGCGCGTCGTGGACGCCCTCGTCGAGCCCGGTCCTGCGCCGGGGCCGCCCATCCCGGCCGGAACCTCCGTGCGCGCCGCCCTGGCGGAGAGCCTGTGGTCCCGGCGCCCGGCCCTGCCGGTCAGCCGCGACGGCGTGGTCCTGGGACGGGTGACGCGGGCGGTCCTCGAGGCGCAGGGCGGGCGGCCGTGAGCCGGGTCGCACCGCTGACCTGGGCGGCGCTCCTCGCCCTGCTCGGCGCGTTCCTGCTCACGCCGGAGAGCTTCGCGCCCCTTTTCCGTCCCTTCGCCCCCGACGACACCCCGCCGATCTACGCACAGACGCCCCTATGGACGCTGGCCGTCGACCACCTCTTGCTGGTCGCCGCCGCCACCCTGGCGTCGACCGGGATCGCCCTCGGCCTCGCCATCGCGGCCACCCGGCCGGCCGGGCGCGAGATGCTGCCCTTCGCCCGTTTGGTGACCCGGATCGGCCAGACCTTCCCGCCCGTGGCGGTCCTGGCCCTGGCCGTGCCGATCTTCGGCTTCGGCGCCGTCCCGACCCTCATCGCCCTCGTGCTGTACGGCCTGCTGCCGATCTTCGAGACCGCCCTGACCGGGCTCGACGGCCTCGATCCGGCCCTGATGGAAGCCGCACGCGGGATGGGCATGACCGACCGCCAGCGCCTCGTCCAGGTCGAGCTGCCCCTGGCCTTGCCGATGATCCTGTCGGGCATTCGCCTCGCGGCCGTGATCGGGCTCGCCACGGCCACGATCGGCTCGACGGTGGCGGCCAGCACCCTCGGCGAAGTGATCGTGTCCGGCCTCCTCTCGGGCAACACCGCCTACGTGCTCCAGGGCGGCCTCGTCGTGTCGGCGCTGGCGCTCCTGATCGATGGCGGCTTCCGCCGCCTTGAGCGTGCCGCCGCGCGCCGGGCTGGATTTCGTTCCTAGAGGCGACTAGAAAGCCGGCGGGGCCGTACGCGCGGTCCTGGGGCTTGGAATCCCCTGTCTGATGGTTGGTGCCGACCACAACGGCACCCGCTCCTGGCCACACGGTCGGGGAGCCTGCGACGCATGTCCAGGCGTTCCGGCGCTAAAGGTCGTAGGGACCGTTCAGACACGGTTTTCCAACTCCCCGACTCGGGGTGGTCGAAGGCTCGTTCGCGGGGGCGGACCGCGGATCGAGGGCCGCCGGGAGGGTGGACCATGGGTTCCCGCGATCCCGATACGCGCGCAAACCAGTTCGCCCGCCTGCGCGCGGCCTACGAGGCCCGCCCGGGCCGCCCGCGTCCCGACGCCCCCTGCAACAGCGCGCACCACTCGCGCGCGCTCCTGGGACGAATCCTCGTCGTGCTGGGCGGCTTGCAGGACGGGGCGGGCGTGACGTCGAACGGACCGGACGGCAAGACGCGCGCCCGGCCGTAGCGTCGCGGGACGTGGCGCATGACGTCTCGTGCGCCGGTCCATGGGCAGGACCTGTCCCGCGAACCGGACCATCGACGAGGAGACGCTGCGCCGTCGCCACACTTCGCCGGCGCTCGGTCCGTAATGTCCGATATTTTTCATCAAAAATCTGTGATCGTTGCTATATATTGAATAATCGTCATATATTAATTAGTATTCATGTGACGCGCCTGATTCGGTCGTCCGTCGTTCGGCAGTGCGATCGATACCGATCGGTCTCGAATGCGTCGGACTGGGAGGTCGCCATGACACGAAGGGCAATTCACGCAGCATCCCACGCGGGCATCCCCGCCGCGACACTCTGCCTGCTTCTTCTCGGCACGATCATGGCCCGTGCCGAAGACATTCCACGGGAGGGTGACTTCCGGATCACCTACACGTCGACCAGTGTATTCGCACCTAAACCTGTCTCGATCGGCGGAAATCGAACGGCTTCGGCGACGATCTACATGATGACCGCCGTGAACGAATCAGGGGGCCGGCTCCTGCACAACATGGCGGGGCGCTGCACCTCGGCGCCGATCATCGACAGCGGCGCCAAGACTCTGGAGAACCACGGGTACTGCGACTACGTCGACGCYGACGGAGACCACGTCTTCGAGAAGTGGGACTATCCGGTCCAGCCGCTGGGGGCGGCGATCGAGGGGACGGGCGAGTGGCTCGGCGGCACCGGCAAGTTCGCGGGCCTGTCCGGTACCATGAAGATCCGCTCCCGCCGGCTGAACTCCCCGACCGAGGGTGCCATCCAGGTCGTCGGCGAGAAGCTCGGCAGCTACAGCCTCGCCAACACGGTAGCCAGCGCGAAACCGAACTGACGCGCGCGACACGACGCGACAGGCGGGTCGACTTGGCGGTATGAGGCCGCCCATGACGCCCGCCGACCGCGACCGGTTCGAAAAATGCCTCGCGCTCTCCGCGCAGGGCGCCACGG